>JBAUHP010000292.1:0-5113 GCA_049680345.1 Albidovulum sp.
AGATCAGGTCAGGATCGCGGATCTGGTCTTTATTGGCCTCATAGACCTGCACGTAAAGCAACCCGTCCCCGTAGGATGCGCTGGCAATACCCCAAAGGGTAAACCCGGGCTGCACGGTGATGATTGCAGCCGCTGTCACAGGGGCTGTCACTGGGTCGGTCACAGGGGCCGTCACTGGGTCGGTCGCTGCGGCAGTAACTGGGGCCGATACTGGGGCCGTCACGGCAAGCTCTTGGCCCTCAGCCTCTGTCGATGGCTCATCCGCAATGGCAACGCCGCCTGTCGTCTTATCGTCGGTGGCCACAGGTTCGGCTGCGGCTGCCGCTGGGCTTGATGCGGCCTGCGCCGCTGCGACCTTTTGCGGCTCTTCGCGCTGGAACGGGATCACCGCGCGCGACGTCACTTTGCCTGCCTCGTCGATCTGATCTACCCGCAATGTATAGAGCCCCGCGTCAATCCCGCGCAGCTTTGCGTGCCACGCGCCAGTCTGGGCAGAGCGGGCATTGGCCACTTCGCCATTGTCGAGGTAAAGCCGCAAAAACACATTCGGACCTGCCCGCCCGGAAATATCAACATTGCCGACGTTGTCATAACCGATCGTGTCAATGATCACGTCCGATACCGGCGCTACGGGCGCAATTTTTCGCACCCCATCCGCATCGACGATCAGGGCGCGGGGTTCATCGGCCTGTGCGGCATTCGACGCAGTCTCGACCGGTTGCGGCGCCGTGTCGGTCGCGACCTCGGCAACTTCGGGTGCTGCAAGTTCAACGGCTTGCGCTGTCGTATCCGCATCCGCCGCACCAACAGCATCGTTCGCATCACCTGCCGATACTTCCGCAGAGGCAACCTCCACAGGTGCCGGTGCCGGCTCCAGGATCACGGTTTGGGTTGAGGCCAGCACTTCGCCGCCGGGCAATGTCGCGGTCAGCGTCAATATCCGCGGCGCATCCGAATACCCAAGGCTGAGGAACGCGGCGAATTTGCCTGAAGCGTCAACATCGGTTTTGCTTGCCTTGGTGCCATCGACAAAGATGTTGAGCATCGACAAGGCCGGTGCCTGCCCTGCAATCAGGACCGAGCCATCAGCCTCTGCGCGCACGGTATCGAAAACCGGTGGCTTTGGTGCGGGCGGGGCTGCCGGTGTTGCTTCGGGTTCTGCCGGTTCTGGCGTCGGTTCCGCCACCGCCACTTCTTGCTGTGCCGGTTCAGCGGCAGCGGGCTGTTCATCAATCTCTGGGGTCGCCGCAGGTGCTGCTACCTCGGGAGAAACGGCGGGCGACACGGCGGGCGACACGGCAGGCGACACGGCGGCGGATGGTTCGGATCCGGCATCCGGCACCGGCGGCACGGAGGGCTGTGCGAATTGCCAAACCGCATAGATAAGCGCCATGCCTGCAACGGCACCCGCCACCCAACCATATGCCACATATCCTGCCGCTGCCTGCTTCTTGTCGTCTTGCATGTCTGATAGTCCCCCGACGGCGCATTTCGCGCCCTAACCTGCGGCAGCTTCACCCACCACCCTTGAGCAACCTTACCAACGCCGTTATCACGGTTCAAAGCAACCCTTCCAAGGTAAATCGCATGTCACTTGGCCAAAAATCCGTCTGTGTTTACTGCGGGTCACGTCCGGGCGCCCGAACCGCCTATGCAAAAGACGCGAAGCTAACCGGGCAGATGCTGGCAAAGAACGGCTGGCGGTTGGTTTACGGTGCGGGCGATGTGGGCTTGATGGGGGAAGTTGCGCGCGCGGCGCAAAGCGCGGGCGGCGAAACTTTTGGCGTGATCCCGACCCATCTGCTTGATCTAGAGGTCGGCAAGCGCGACGTTTCGACCTTTGTCATCACCGAAACCATGCATGAGCGCAAAAAGGTTATGTTCATGAACGCCGATGCCGTGGTGATCTTGCCCGGTGGCGGCGGATCATTGGACGAGTTTTTCGAGGTGCTGACCTGGCGCCAGCTGGGGCTGCATGCAAAGCCGATTCTGGTGCTCAATTCCGAAGGCTACTGGACGCCGCTGATCGGGGTCATCGACCATATCATCGCCGAAGGTTTCGCCGATCCGTCACTGCGCGACTACATTGGCGTGGCCGAGGATGTTGCGGCACTGGAAGCAGCTTTGCGCCGCGCCCTGTCTTGAACCAGCGTCTGTGCCGCAAATATCGCCACTGCGACCCAGATCAGCGCGAAAGCGATCATATGCCACCCGGTGAACACCTCGCGAAAAACCAAAGTGGCACAAAGGAACTGCAAGCTTGGGTTCAGATATTGCGTCAGCCCAAAGGCCGCCATGCTGACCCGGCGCGAGGCATAAGAAAACAGCATTAAAGGAACGGCGGTCAGCGCCCCCGCAAAGGCCAAAAGCAAGCTGGTTTGCAGATCATGGCCAAAATGGCCCTGCCCGCCAGCTTCGAGATAAACCAGCCAATAAAGCGCCAAGGGCGCCATCCACGCCACCTCGGCGGTGACCGAGGCCACAGGCCCGGCGTTGAGCCGTTTCTTGACCACCGCATATATCCCAAACGTCCCCGCCAGCACCAAAGCAACCCAAGGTGCCACCCCCAGACCATAAGTCAAAACCCCAACCGCGACCGCAGCCAAAGAGACGGCCGCCGCCTGCCAACGGTTCAGCCGTTCGCCAAAGAAAACCATTCCCAAGACCACGGCAACCAGTGGAAAGATGTAATAGCCAAGGCTCGCCTCGACCGCCTGCCCGTTCAAGACCGAACGGATGAAGACAAACCAATTGACCGAAATCATCGCAGCGCCCAAAAGCACGATCAATCGTTGACGGCCCAGCATCAGCCTGCCAACCTCTGGCAGCCGCTTTTGCACCCCCAGATAGAGGCAAAAAATCACCATCGACCACAAGGTCCGATGGGTCAGTATTTCCAGCGGCGGGACATCAACCAAAAGCTTGTAGTAAAGCGGCGAAATGCCCCAGATCGTGCAAGCGATGACAAGCGCCAAAATCCCTGATCTTGCACTATGCGCCATGCCGCTTGCCCCATCCGATCACCCTGGCAATGGCTTAGGGCGCTTCACCGGCGACCACAAGCCGCGTAACCTCATAGCCTTGCCCGCGCAAAAGGGCGATCAGCCCATCATCGCCCGGCAGGTGAAAGGCACCCACCGCCACCAGCGCCCCACCCGCATCCAGATGCCTGCGCATCGCGCGCAAGAAACGTGCGTTACGCTCATCTATCAGATAGCCATTGGCAAGCGCTGCAAGCTTTCCCGCCTTGGCGCGTCCGAAGAAGGCGTCAAGATAGGCGCGGTCCCCTGCGGCCATCTCAGCGATCCGGCCTTGGCGGTAAAGGGCAAAACCGGCCGCGCGGGCCTCCGAGAACCCCTCGGGGTTGAGATAGGCGCCATAAATCTCTCCGATCGCCTGGGCGGTTTTGCGGCGCTCGGCCTGACTTATCTCGGTCAAGAACGCATCCCAGTTTTCCAACCCCTTGATCGGCACCCCGGCCTCATAGGCTGCCAGATAAAGCCGGTGATCTTGAATGGGTAAGATGCCTGCGGCGAAATCTTCGCAGGGGTCCGAAAGCAACATCCAGGCCAAGCCCGCATCGGACAGCTTCCACATCAGATCAGCATTGCCAAGAACAGCCTCGACCCTGGCTTCGACCCAATCCAGAACCCGCCGGTCAAAATAATCGCGCTTATAGGCCGGATCATTGGGCGCGATCCAGACACCGGCCTGCAAGTTGCGTTGTTCAAGCACGGTTCGGCTTGGCGCCAGTTGATCATTTTCAACCAAAAGCATTCGGGCCTTGGGGATCAGCGCCTCAAGCTCCGACGGCAGATCAAGGATCAAGCGGTCCGAGGAATGCAAGGTTGCCCAAAGATGCGAGGTTTTTCCATCGGGGCTGGTCACTTCCCACAACCGGCCGTGACCATTGGCTACAAGATCATCAGGCGTCGCAAGGCTGGCGTCATTTGCCGATGATGCAAGGGCGGCCTCATAGGCTGCGGGCGAAACGGCGCAGGCCTCGGGCGTTATCCAGTCTTGCCCCTGCGCAACCGTTGCCACAAACGCCAGCGCCAGACTTAACCCTGTCCGCATCCCCCCCCACATTACCGTTGCCCCTTTAACCCCCATTGATGGTCACGATAGTTCAATGATCGTGATCTCGGGCACAACCCCCAAACGCACCGGCAAGATCGAACATCCGATGCCGCCAGATACCACCAGATTGCGGCCATCTTCGCGGATATGCCCATAGGCAAAGCGATTGCCGTAAGCGGATGGCACAATCGGCGAATAGCCAAAAAGCCGGACCTGCCCGCCGTGGGTATGGCCCGAAAGCGTCAGCGAAATGCGGTCGGGCACTTGGGGAAAGATGTCGGGTTCATGGGCCAGAAGGATCGCGGGCGCGTCATCGGTGATCTGCGCCAAGGTGCCGGGCAGATCGTCAAGCCCGCGAAAGCGCCCCCGCCCGATGCCGATGGCCAGCTGATCGTCAAGCCCTGCAAGCCAAAACGCCCCTTCGGGCCGCTCGATCCTGATCGCGCGATTTTGCAAGACCCCAAGCCCGGCCGCGGTCAACTCTGCCGCAATCGCGCACGGCCCCTGCCCGCGTGCCTGGGCGGCCCGGTCTGTCCACCAATCGTGGTTTCCAAGCACGGCATGGACGCCAAGCGGCGCATCTAAGCCTGCAAGGGCCTTTGCGATCTTGTCGGTTGGCACAGATTTCATCACAAACCGGTGCCCGGCGGGCAAATCGCCCAACATCACGATCAGATCAGCCCCAAGGGCATTGGTGCGCGCGACCACCTGTTCAAGCCGCTTCAGGCTCAGCCAAGGTTCGCCCACATGCAGGTCGGTCACCACCGCAATCTTAAGCGGCCCCGCCGTCCAGCCGCGCGGGCTTATCTGCCAGCGCCGTATCCGCAGCCGGAACATCGGCTCAATCAAAAAGCCGTAAACAGACACGAAAAGACCCGCCAGAGTTACCCCAAGCAGGCCTTTAATAAATTTACGCCGTGTCAACAAATCTTGACCGAAGCGTTACATGCGCGATGCGACATTTTCCCAGTTCACAAGGTTATCAAGGAAGTTGGTCAGATAGGCCGGGCGCTTGTTGCGGAAGTCGATGTAA
>JBAUHP010000293.1:0-7951 GCA_049680345.1 Albidovulum sp.
GGGGCGCAATATCTGGCGCAAATCTCGCCCGCCTTCGATCAGATTGCCGAGGCGACCGAGGCATTTTTGGAAAAACCCGCAGGCGCAATCGTGATCAATAGCGAACCGATGTTTGCAGCCAAATGGCTGGTTCCGCGTTTGGGCGGCTTCAACGCAGCTTTCCCCGAGATAGAGATACGGCTGGAGGTTTCCGCCGCCCTTGTCGATATCGCCCGGTATGAGGCCGATCTGGCAATCCGCTTTTACAACGGCGGTATGCCCGATGTGCCGGCGACGCTGCTCAGCGACGTTGAAATCCACGCCTATGCGGCACCGGGCCTTTGCCCCACGCCGGTCACCGATCCGGGCCAGCTTTTGCAGTTCCCGCTTTTGCGCGACCGGAAGGAGGATCTTTGGCCGCGCTGGTTCGCGGCGGCGGGCGGTGACCCTGCCGATCTGCCGCCCCGCGCGTGGCATATGGCAGAGCTTTTGGGGCTGGAGGCGGCGATTGCCGGGCAAGGCGTCTTTCTCGCCGCCGCCGATGTGGTGGATGCGGATCTGCGCGCCGGGCGCTTGGTGCAATGCGCGCCCGCCGGGATCAAGCAGGGCCGGTTCTATCTGATCTTCGGTGAAGGTGTGGTGCGGCGTAAAGCCGTGCGCCAGTTCCGCGATTGGCTTTTGGAAGAAAGTGCGGGTCTGCGGGACACGACCGAAGGTAAGGCGTAGCTGACCATCGAAGCGGGGTTTGGCATTGGGTTCTGTCTTGGCGGCGGCGTTGATCAAGAACCGTGATAGGTGACGTCACAAAAGGCGATGGGTAAGGGCAGGTTCCGGGTGGACTTTGCCAGCCCGACCCAGTCTTGATGCCCAATTGAAGGGTAGGGGCAGGTCATGCTGACAAGATACTGGGTGTTGATATTCGTGCTTGGCATCGGCTGGGGTGCCTCGATGTTTTTCAACGAGATCTTGTTGCGCGAACTCGGGCCTTTGCAGACCGCGCTTGGCCGGGTTGGCTTTGGCGCTTTGGGCTGCTGGCTTTGGATCATCGTCACAAGGCGGAAGGTGCAGGTGACGCGCCAGTTCTTGCGCGATGTGCTGATCTTCGGGGTTTTGCAATATGCAGCGCCTTTCGCGATTTTTCCGGCCGCACAGCAATTCATCACCTCGGGCGAGGCGGGTATTGTCAATGCGATGACGCCAATCATGGTGGTGATCTTCTCGCATTTCTGGCCGGGCGGCGAGAGGGCGACCATCTGGAAATCCTTGGGCGTTTTGTGCGGTTTTGCCGGTATTGTGGCGCTGGCGCTGCCCGCGCTTCAAGATGGTGCCAAGGGTGAGTTCGGCGCATTGTTCTTTTGTATGCTGGCCCCGGCCTGCTACGGGGTTGCGGTCAATTGGTTCCGGCGCCTTCGGGGCGTGGATGCGACGGTGATCACCGCATGGTCACTGGCGGCCGGAACCCTGGTGATCGCGCCCATCGCACTGGCCGTCGAGGGCGTGCCGGTCATCACCCGGCCCGAGACTTGGGCTGCGTTGTTCTTCATCGGCTTTGTGCTGACGGCGGCGTCTTTCATCTTGCTGTTTTGGCTTTTGCCAAGGGTGGGGGCGACGACCACCTCAACCATCACCTTCATCACGCCGGTTTCGGCGGTGTTCCTTGGGGTGATGTTCTTGCAAGAACAGCTTCTGGCCGCGCATCTTTGGGGGATGGCCGCGATTTTCGCGGGGCTGTTGTTGATTGACGGTCGGCTCTTGCGGCGGCTTGGGATTGGGCTGGCCTGAGTGATTATCAACCGGGTGGTTGAATATGGCTGGCGCGTGACGCTTGAGCCGTTTTTGCGGTGAATGGCGTTAATATTTGGTAAAGATGATTTGCGATTATAAGCGATTTCAGTGGGTTAGGTATTCGTTTCACTGTGAAAATGCCTGATTGACTCGGGGCTGTAGCCCCTCTAATCCTCCCCCGACTGTTCATGGGGGCCTGTCCATGCCTGATCAACCCGATCCCGAGCGTCTGAAGGCGCTGGAAAAGCGGATCGAAGCGGTGCGGCGGGCGGGGGCAAAAGAGCCTGTCGTGGACGAACATTATTCTGCTGCCAGCCAAGGCTGGCGGATGGTGACCGAGCTGGTGTCCGGATTGGGGATCGGTTTTGGCATCGGATACGGGCTTGATCGGTTGTTCTCAACCTTGCCGTGGTTTCTGGTGCTGTTCACATTGCTGGGCTTCGCGGCCGGAGTGAAGGTAATGCTTCGCACCGCCACCGAGATCCAGAAGGGCAATACCGGTGGTCCCGCAAGGGTGCCGGATGATGGTGACGAAGAGGGCTAACATGGCGGTCGAAGAGCATAGCGAAGGTCTGACGTTCCACCCGATGGATCAGTTCAAGGTCAAGTCCTTGTTCGGTGATGGTGCGATAGAGTGGTACACCTTCACCAACGTGACCTTGTGGATGATCGTGACGGTTCTTGCGGTGATCTTGTTCTTCGTGATCGGCACCAAAAGCCGTTCGGTTATCCCCGGCCGCATCCAGTCTGTGGCCGAGCTTGGCTACGGTTTCGTGCGCAAGATGGTGGAAGATGTCGCGGGCCATGACGCGGTGAAATACTTCCCTTACGTCTTCACCTTGTTTTGCTTCATCGTCTTCTCGAACTTCCTGGGTCTGATCCCCGGCGCGTTCACCACAACCTCGCATATCGCGGTGACGGCGGTTTTGGCGATGATGGTGTTCTTGTTCGTGACCATCTTGGGCTTCATCAAGAACGGCACCAAGTTTCTTGGTCTGTTTTGGGTTTCATCGGCACCGCTGGCGCTGCGCCCGGCCTTGGCGCTGATTGAGATCATTTCGTATTTCGTGCGGCCGGTCAGCCATTCGATCCGTCTTGCGGGCAACATGATGGCCGGTCACGCCGTTATCAAGGTTTTCGCGGCTTTCGCGCCGTTGATCTTGATGTCGGGTATCGGCGTTGTGGTAACGCCGCTTTCAATCCTCGCCATCACGGCGATGTATGGGCTCGAAATTCTGGTGTCCTTTATCCAGGCCTATGTCTTCACCATCCTGACTTGTGTGTATCTCAAGGATGCCTTGCATCCGGGCCACTAAGCCAGGGTTATTAATCTAAGCCAATTCCAACCGTAAGGAGTGACGAACATGGAAGGCGATATCGTACAAATGGGGAAATTCATCGGCGCCGGCCTTGCCTGTATGGGCATGGGTGGAGCGGCTGTCGGTGTGGGTAATGTTGCTGGCAGCTTCTTGTCGGGCGCATTGCGCAACCCTTCGGCTGCTGCAAGCCAGACCGCGACGCTGTTCATCGGCATCGCATTCGCCGAAGCGCTGGGGATCTTCTCGTTCCTCGTAGCCCTTCTGCTTATGTTCGCCGTCTGATCCCAACCGGGCTATCCTTGACGCGGATGGGTGCGAAACACCCGTCCGCGACGTGATCAGGGTTCTGAGGGGAACAAGATGTCGAATACTACAGAAACGCTGGGCACTGCTTCAGAAGCAGCCGCCGGTCATGCCACTGAAACTGCGGGCCATGCTGCGCAATCCGCAGGCATGCCGCAGCTTGATTTCACGACCTTCTCGAACCAGATTTTCTGGCTCGCCGTGGCGCTTGTGGTTATCTATTTCGTTCTGGCGCGCGTGGCTTTGCCGCGCATCGGCGGGATTTTGGATGACCGTCAGGGGCGGATTACCGGTGATCTTGATGCGGCTGAGGCACTGAAAGCCAAAGCGATTGAGGCCGAGAAAGCCTATAATCAGGCATTGATTGATGCGCGCAATCAAGCCGCAGAAATCGTGGCGGCTGCGCGGGCCGATATTCAGGTCGATCTGGATGCGGCAACTGCAAAAGCCGATGCCGAGATTGCGGCACGTACCGCTGAATCTACCGCGCGGATTGATGAGATCCGGGCAGGGGCAGTGGCAAGCATCACCCAAGTGTCCAAGGATACGGCAGCCGCACTGGTCGCCAAACTTGGCGGAACGGTGGATGCCAAAGCGGTGGCCGCAGCGGTTGCTGCGCGGATGAAAGGTTAAGATGATGAAACGGCTTTCGCTATTCCTCATATTGATCGGCTCGCCGACATTGGCGGCGTCCGAGGGCTATTTCACGCTGCGCAGCACCGACTTTGTGGTGATGCTGGCCTTCTTGCTGTTCATCGCGGTGTTGGTCTATTTCAAGGTTCCCGCCCTTCTCGGTGGGCTTTTGGACAAGCGCGCAGCCGGTATCAAAGCCGATCTTGATGAGGCACGCGCCTTGCATCAAGAGGCGCGCGATCTGCTTGCCTCTTACAACCAAAAGCACCTTGAGGTTCAAGAACAGGCCGATCTGATCGTCGCCAACGCCAAGCGTGAGGCGGAAGCGGCCGCAGAGCAGGCCAAGGTTGATCTGAAAGCCACAATTGCGCGGCGTTTGCAATCGGCCGAAGACCAGATCGCATCGGCAGAGGCCGAAGCAGTGCGCGAAGTGCGCAACAGTGCGATCACAACGGCTGTGGCGGCGGCGGGCGATATCGTTGCCAAGCAAATGTCATCGGCAGAGCGTGGCAAGCTGATTGACGCGGCAATCGGTGAGGTTGAGGCCAAGCTGCACTAAATCGAACAGGTGCTGAACATTGAAAAACGCCCGGTGCCTCAGGCTCCGGGCGTTTTTGTTTGGGCATTTGCATGGCGGGATGCTGGTTTCCCGCGCAGCGCTTTAGTTAAGGGCGGCGACGCCCAATGACACGCTGAATTCGTCACACCAGATGTAGACTTCGTTGAAGTCGTCGACGTTGACGCCAGCGGGCACGACGAAAACCTGAAGGCCGGTGTTTTGGCTCAGATCGCCAAGATCTGCGGCAGTGACATACTTGCCGTCTTTGCCAAGGCCAACGCTTGGGTCTGGTGCGCCATCAAGGCTGAAGTCGCTGTCAAGGATGACGACTGCGCCGCCATTTGCGGTCTTGATGACGGATACGCCGCCCGTTGTGACGTGATCGTTTTCACCGGAAAATGAGCCTGTCGCGGCTGTGGTTTCGGCGGCGGCTAAACCGGAGAATGCGAGGAATGTTGCCGCGACGGCGATTGAAAACATGGATTTCATTGGCTTGTCCTTAGTTGATGAGGTTGGTGAGTCGCTAGGTTCGATGACCAAGTCATAGAGTTAGGAACCAATCGGTACAAAACAACTTTCTGTGAGTTGTGGAACGATCGTTCCATAACTAGAATGGCAGCAGTGTGATAAGGATGAGTGATATGGCGCGACCGCGCGAATTTGATACTGATGATGCCCTGGGCGATGCCATGAATGTGTTTTGGGAACAGGGCTATGACGCCGCATCTTTGCCGGCACTGCTTAGGGGCATGGGCCTTACACGGGGCAGTTTTTACAAGGCGTTTAGTGACAAAAAATCCTTGTTTATCAAATCCCTGAACCGATATGAGATTGAGGCGGTGGGCCCCGCGGTAGATCTTCTGACGACCGGTCCTCTGGATGGGCAAGAGCGTATCGACAGGCTTTACGCCACCGTTGTTGACGCGGTTCGAAATGGTGACCGCAGAGGGTGCCTGCTATGTTCTGCCGCCGCCGGTCAGGCCGCTGGTGATACCGACATTGCCGGTCTGGTACATCTGCAACTGGGGAAAATGCAGGCGGCTTTCGAGGTTGCGCTGTCACAATCGGCGGCCCATGCGGATGCGGAGCCGAAAGAACGCGCCGAGACGGCTTGGCTACTGCTTTCTCAATATGTGGGCTTGCGGGTTTTGGCGCGCGCGAACGCGTCGGTCGAGACGCTGACGCATATCACCCAGGCTTTGCACAGGCTTGTATCACTGCCGCGAAACCCAGCGGGCTGATCTAGCTGCGCTCGGCTTGTTGGGCGATGCGCATCCTGGCGATGCTCTCGTTCTTATCGGCGCGGCGTTGATCGACGAAGGACGTGCGGACGAAATCCATATGCGCCTCGGCGGCCGCGCGGGCACCGGCGGGGTCGCGGGCCTGCAGGGCTGTGTTGATCTGCCGGTGCTGATCCAAAAGCGCTTCGCGGGTCTGGCGCTGTTTGAAGATTGTCTGGCGGTTGTAAAAAACGCCTTCGCGCAACAGATCAAACATCGACCGCATCATATGCAGCAAGATGACGTTATGGCTGGCCTCCATGATCGCCATGTGGAAATCGGCGTCCAGACGTGCCTCATCACTTGGGTCGCGCTTGGAATGCGCGGCCTCCATCTTGGCAAAGATCGTATCGACGACCTTCAGGTCAGTGTCGGAGCCAAGCTTTGCGGCTCGTTCTGCGGCCAGCCCCTCAAGATCGCGGCGGAAAGAGACATAGTCATTCACAGCGTCGTCATGGGTGGCAAACAGCCGGATAAGGGCGGGCGAGAAGGCCGAACCAAGCACCTCTGCCACATAGATGCCAGAGCCTGCGCGGGTGACAAGAAGACCTGCCGCCTCAAGCTCGGCCACGGCCTCGCGCACGGATGGCCGCGAGACGCCCATACGGTCGGCCATTTCGCGTTCAGAGGGCAGGCGTTCGCCGGGGCGCAAGATGCCTTGCAAGATCAGCCGCTCGATCTGGCGGACGACGGATTGCGAAAGCTTGTCGGCTTCGATTCTTTGAAAGGGCATGCACACCTCCGAATTGGTCAAAATATATGACCACGCAAGGGTGATGACAATGAAAAAGGCCGGGCAGCGGTGCCCGGCCTTGATTGCGAAGGGGGTCAGATCAGCCGTTCGGGATGATGATGATCTCCACCCGGCGGTTTTGCGCGCGCCCCTCGGGCGTCAGGTTCGACGCAACCGGTTGGCTTTCACCGCGACCGTAAGGCACGATGCGGGCACCACTGACGCCGTTTTGCTGCAAGATGCCAGACACGGCAGATGCGCGGCGCTGCGACAGATCCTGATTGTAGGCGGCCGATCCGGTGTTGTCGGTGTGGCCGACCACTTCGACACTGCTGTTGGGATAGCGGTTCAGGCTGGCAGCGACGGTGTTGAGATCCCCCATGATGCCGGGGTTGACCGAGGCGCTGTCGACGGGGAACAAAATGCCTTCAGGCAGCGATACGATAAGGCGGTCACCTTGATTGATGATGCGCACGCCGTCGGTCGTGATGTCACGCTGAAGTTCGGCTGCCTGCTTATCAAGGATATTGCCGACAATCGCACCGGCACCCGCGCCGATAACGCCGCCGACAACCGCGCGGTCAAGCTTATCTTTACCGCCTTTTCCGGTTAAAACGCCAAGCAATGCGCCCGCACCTGCGCCGATTGCAGCACCGCTGCGGGTGCGTTGGTTCGGGTCATTGGGATTGTAGGTTTGCGGCGGCGTACAGCCGGCCAGTAAGACAGTTCCCGCCGTGGCGGCGACTAGTAAGGACTTGAGACGCATCAGATATGCTCCGCGTTGCTGAGTGCTTCGTTAACCTCTTTGTAATGCATCTGTTAGGCAATAACGAACCACCGATTGCGGATGATCAGCGGTTTTTCGCGCAAATCTTCACGCGGCAATTCACGCCCTTTGCAAAGCAACGCTATCCTTGCGCGCGGCTTCCCACGCCAGCATGGCGCGTTTGACCGGCAGCCCCCAGTGATAGCCACCCAGCCCCCCGGATTTGCGCAAGGCACGGTGGCAAGGGATCAACCAGCTTACGGGGTTGCGCCCGACCGCGGTGCCAACGGCGCGCACCGCCGCGGGGTTGCCAATGGCGCGGGCGATTTCGGAATAGCTGGTCACCTGACCCGAGGGGATCGACAACAGCGCTTCCCAGACCTTGATCTGGAAGGGCGCGCCCATCATCAAAAGCTTGGTCTCGCCGGTTCCGCGAAAGGCGGCTTCGACCCAAGCGGCGATGGCATCGGGGTTTTCTTCATACCCGGCCTCGGGCCAGCGGCTTTGCATATCGGCCATGGCGGCGACACGCCCGGTTTCTTCGGCAAAGGCCAGGCCGCATAACCCGCGCGCGGTGCCCATTGCCAATGCCTC
>JBAUHP010000294.1:0-5240 GCA_049680345.1 Albidovulum sp.
GGATGATCGTCAAGGTTGTCGACGGGCTGGCCGCCAACGGCGAAGACGCCAACAGCGACGTCGAGGCCGAGGTCCGCACCGAAGTCGCAAACCTGTGCCGCAAATACCCTCTCTATCCGGGGCTCTAGGGCCAAAACGTAGACCTCGGAAAGAAGAAAGGCGCCGAATAGCTCCCGGCGCCTTTCGCTTGTCTACTGTGCGACTTTAGTTTCTGAGGTAGGATTGCAAGCTGTCGTCCAGCGCGTCTTTCCACGGCGTGTGATGCGCCGGTGCCATCGTGCCAGTGATCACCGATTTGTAGGAATGATTGCGAAAGCCCATGATGTCTTGCTTCTTATGCTCTTTCCACTCGAAAAACGCCTCGCAAGCGCCATCGACATTGAAGCTTGGGTAATCCGTCTCGGCGATCAGTTCCTTGACATATTCGCCCTGATAATGGACCGCGTCATGCGCATCGGTGCCTGCATCTTCCTCGGCCACGCGGCGGGTGACATCGGCCTCCAACTCGGCCTTGGATTCGGGAATGGCGATCCGCCCCATGATCGCATCGCGTACCCACCAGGCCTGAGCGTCGAACATGTTGAAGGTGAACCACTGATCTTGCATCCCCAGATAAAAAAGATTGGGATTATGCACATAAGCCACGCCCTTATATAGGTCGGCGGCCGCCAGCCGGTTCGCGGTTTTGAGCCTGAGTTCATCGGGCAAGAACGGGAAATGATGCTGATAGCCGGTGCACAAGATCACCGCATCAACATCGGCGGTGGAGCCGTCCTTGAAGGTTGCGGTCTTGCCTTCGAGCTTGGTCAAAAGCGGCACTTCTTTCCAGTTGTCGGGCCATTTATAGCCCATCGGCGCGGTGCGGTGGCTGACGGTGATCGATTTGGCGCCATATTTCCAGCATTGCGACCCGATATCCTCGGCGGAATAGCTGGTGCCGACGATCAAGATGTTCTGGCCTGCAAATTCGCATGCATCGCGGAAATCATGCGCATGCAAAACCCGGCCGTTGAACGCATCCATACCAGCAAACTGCGGTACATTCGGGGTGGAGAAATGACCCGAGGCCACAACCACATTGTCGAACTCTTCCGAATAGATCCGGTCTTTCGGCAGATCCTTGACGGTGACGGTGAATTTCTTGGTCTTGTCGTCATAGGTGACATCCTTGACCGAGGTTGAAAAACGGATCCAGTCGCGCACGCCTGCCTTCTTCACCCGGCCTTCGATATAGTCAAACAACACGGCGCGTGGCGGGTAGCTGGCAATCTGTTTGCCGAAATGCTCCTCAAAGGAATAATCGGCGAATTCCAGCCCCTCTTTCGGCCCGTTCGACCACAGATAGCGGTACATCGAACAATGCACCGGCTCTCCGTATTCATCCAAGCCGGTACGCCAGGTGTAATTCCACAGCCCTCCCCAGTTCGATTGCTTTTCAAAACAAACGACCTCGGGGATATCGGCCCCTTTTTGCTTGGCGGATTGGAACGCACGCAATTGGGCAAGGCCCGACGGCCCAGCACCGATAACAGCAATTCGCTTTTTCATGTTTTTGCTCCCTTTGGTCTATACCGATTTTATTTTTTGGTTCTTCTGGTTTGGACCAGTTAACGGGAATGGTTGCCCTTGTGTCAACAATTTTGCATCATGGGAAAGTCACGGCGTGATGGCAGCAAGGAAGCCTTTGGAAACGCTGGATTTGAGAAGGGCTATGGGAAAAGCATGACCAGCCTCGCGCTTGATCTGGCGGTGACAGGGAACCTGCCGCGATTCGCCACAGGCGCGTCTGATCCGTTGCGCATCGGTTTTTTGGCCCCGCTGAGCGGCCCCGTGCAATCTTGGGGTCTGCCCGGCCTTTACGGCTGCCAGATCTGGACCGATTGGATCAACCGGGCGGGCGGCATGTTGATTGGGGGGCGCCGCCACCGGGTTGAATTGATCGAGGTTGATTGCGGATATGATCCCGACCTTGCCCTGGCAGGGGCAAGGACGTTGGTCCAGGACCACGATATCAAGCTGTTGCTGATGCTG
This sequence comes from Albidovulum sp., assembly GCA_049680345.1. Lineage (GTDB taxonomy): Bacteria > Pseudomonadota > Alphaproteobacteria > Rhodobacterales > Rhodobacteraceae > TMP-24. Next base: position 2,032 of record JBAUHP010000294.1, read on the forward strand.
GGGGGCGATACGTTTTTGCCCTTGCAAGACTATCTTGGCGAACGAAAAATCCTGACCACCACGCTTTTGCCCTCAGACCTTTCGCCTGACACGCCCTATCTGATCGCACCGTCAGAAATCCATCCGCTTTACACCGTCACCGGGGTTGATTGGCTGGCCCGCAACCGCCCCGATCTGACCCGCGTTGCCCTGTGCAGCCAAACCGATGCGGTGGGCCTGCCGTCCTTGGCCACCTATCGCGCCGCTTTCGGCGCGGCGGGGCACCGGATTGTGAAAGAAGTGCAATACCGCCCGGAAGAAACCGAAGCGGCGCAGATCGTGGCGGCCATGTTGGCCGAAGCGCCCGAGATCCTGTGCTGGTGCACGAGTTATGAGCCGATGGTCCATGCCTTGACCGAGGCGGCGCATCAGGCGGGCTTTCGTGGCCAGATCATATCTTGTACCGCCGATAATTACCCCCGCATGGTGGCGCGCACATCGCAGACCTTCATGGAGGGGTTCCTCTTCCAATTCCCGGACTTTGATGATCCGGCATTGCGCGAGGCTGCGTTCTTCTTCAAACGACCAGCTGCCTTTTATGAGGAATATAACCGCCGCTTTCCCGGCGCTTGGACCGCCGTAAGCTGGGAATATGCGGCCGTGCTTGATCTGTGGCATGCGGCCGTGCAGACGGCGGGCACCATGGCGCCGGTATCGGTGCTTGCGGCGATGAAGCGGGCGGGGCGGGTGGATACGATCTTCGGGCCCGCCGATTGGGCCGGGCAAGAGGTGTTCGGGATCGACAATGCGCTTGTCGGCAACTGGCCGGTGGTTCGTATCGAAGGTGCGAAGGCGCGGGTGGTTGAATTTGGCTCGATCCCGGATTGGCTGGCGCTGCATGGCACGCGCTTGCGCGCCGAGATGGAGGGTTTGGGCCAGATGTGGCACCAACGGCAGGGCGGGGCGCGCGCTGCGACCCGGCTTCAGGCGCGCAGTCAACCCGCGCGGGGTCAGTCGGCCTGAAGCAGGATCTTTTGTTCCTCAACCAGCTGAAGCTTCATGAATTCGGCGGCGGTTTCGATATCGCGCGAGGTGATGGCGTTAAAAAGACTGTTGTAGCGGCGCTGGAATTCGCGGATGCGGTTCGGCGTCAGATGGCGCTTGTTGAGTGCGGCGCGAAAGCTTTGGCGGCGAACCTCTATCACCAATTCATAGCTGGCGATCATAAGCGGGTTGCCGGTGCCCGCAGCCAGCTGGCGGTGAAATTCGTCCTCTAGCCGGGCGAAGCGGCTGGCATCGGTGTGGACATCTTCCATCTCTGACAAGGTGCGCCCCAGCGCGTCGATCTGCCTTGGTGCCATGTTGACGACGGCCAGCCGCACCATTTCCGGTTCCAATATCGCGCGCATCACTTGCAGATCCAAGGGGCTGGTCTGTGCCGCGACATCGCCGCTGGCGGGGCTTTCGCTTGCCTCTTCGGTGCCTGCGACGAAGCTGCCACTGCCCGCCCGCCTGCGGATCACCCCCAGACCGTCAAGCACATCCAATGCCTCGCGCACGGTGTTGCGCGCCACGCCCAGCTCTCCCGCAAGGCTGCGCTCTGACGGTAAGCGTTCGTCGGCTGCAAATTCTTCAGAGCGGATCCGCGCCAGGATCGTTTCCACCACGATCCGCACCGTGGCCCCGATCGACTGATCGGCAAAAAGCGCCGAGGCGCTGACATTTTTTTGCTTCATCTAGGCGCGGTCCCATGGCGATGTGCCGCGCTTAGATGATCGTGGCGATGCCCTGCTGTCAATCATGCAAGGCTGCATGACGGCTGATAAAACGCGAAATGGCCGCCCGGATAAGGGGCGGCCACTTGCACTAATCGAACATATTTTCAGATATCGAGCGTGTTTTCATGTTCCCACTTGGAGAAATGCGATGCATAGGCGTTCCATTCGGTGTGCTTGAGCTTCAAGAATGCCGCCGAGAATTCTTCGCCCATCATCGCCTTCAGCGTCTTGTCCTTGTCATAGTCGCGCAAGGCATCCAGAAGGTTCAGCGGCAGTTTCGGCGCGCCGCGCACGGTGTGGCCTTGGGTATACATGTCGATGTCATAACGCTTGCCGGGGTCGGCCTTGCTGCGGATGCCGTCAATCCCCGCCGCCAGAATAACCGCTTGCATAAGGTAGGGGTTGGCCGCCCCATCCGGCAAGCGCAACTCAAACCGGCCGGGGCCGGGGACGCGCACCATATGGGTGCGGTTATTGCCGGTCCAGGTCACGGTATTGGGGGCCCATGTCGCGCCCGATGCGGTGCGCGGCGCGTTGATGCGCTTATAGCTGTTGACGGTCGGGTTGGTGATCGCGGCCAAAGCGCTGGCGTGTTTCATGATGCCGCCCAAGAAATGGCGGCCACGCTCTGACAGGCCAAGTTCCTTGCTGTCATCGGCAAAGACATTGACCTTGCCCGCCATATCCCAGACCGAGATATGCGCATGGCAGCCCGAACCGGTCAGCCCCTTGAAGGGCTTGGGCATGAAGGTTGCCCGCAGCCCGTGCTTTTCGGCCACGGATTTCATCATGAATTTGAAGAAGCTGTGCTTGTCGGCCGTGGCCAGCACATCATCATATTTCCAGTTCATCTCAAACTGGCCGGTCGCGTCTTCATGGTCGTTTTGGTAAGCTTCCCAGCCCAGCTCCAACATATAGTCGCAAACCTCGGCGATCACGTCATAGCGGCGCATCACGGCTTGCTGATCGTAGCAGGGCTTTTCGGCATTGTCGTAAGGATCAGAAATCTTGTCGCCTTCCGGGGTCAGCAAGAAGAACTCAGGCTCCACCCCGGTCTTGACGCGCAGACCTTCCTTGGCGGCCTCATCCACCAAACGGCGCAAAACGTTGCGCGGCGCTTGATCAACCGGCTTGCCTTCCATCACGCAATTGGCGGGCACCCAGGCCACTTCGGGCTTCCACGGCATCTGGATCACCGCATCGGCATCGGGCACTGCCATCATGTCGGGGTGGGCGGCGGTCAGATCCAGCCAGGTCGCGAAACCTGCAAAACCCGCACCGTCCTCTGTCATGTCAGCGATTGCTTGCGCAGGCACCAGTTTGGCGCGCTGACCACCGAAAAGATCGGTGTAGGAAATCATGAAATATTTTACGCCCTTTTCCTTGGCGAATTTGGCCAGATCCTTTGGCATGTTGTCTAACTCCTTGTCGGTTGTTTTTTTTATGTTTGTT
>JBAUHP010000295.1:0-1741 GCA_049680345.1 Albidovulum sp.
CCGTGGCCGCAACTGCCCTATCCGCCCGACCCGAGATCAAAGACAAAGCACTTGTCCGCAGCTTTTCCTACATCAATGGGAAATGGTGTGCGGCGACATCCAATGAAACTTTCAGCGTCACCGATCCCGGCACCGGCGCGTTTTTGGGCGAAGTTGCATCACTGTCCGCAGCCCAGTCCACCGGCGCCGTAGATGCGGCACAAGCGGCCTTTGCCAGCTGGTCGTCTTTGTTGCCACAAGAACGGTCGGTTATCTTGCGGCGCTGGTTCAATCTGCTGATCGAGCACAAGGAAGATCTTGCGCGGATCATGGTGCTTGAACAAGGCAAACCCCTGTCTGAAGCGCGCGGCGAGATCAACTATGCCGCCTCTTTCATCGAGTTTTACGCAGAAGAGGCCAAACGCCCCAATATCGAAGGCGTGACCAGCCATCTGCACCACGCCGAGGTGGAGGTTTGGCTGGAACCTGTGGGGGTGGCCGCCCTGATCACCCCGTGGAATTTTCCTTGCGCCATGCTGACCCGCAAGGCGGCGGCGGCTTTGGCGGTTGGCTGTACTGTGGTCGCGCATCCGTCGGGTGAGACACCCTATTCGGCATTGGCACTGGCGGAACTGGCCGAACGCGCTGGCATTCCGGCGGGCGTCTTCAATGTGGTGACTGGCCGCGCGGCCACGATTGTAGAACCGTGGACAAGCGATGCCCGCGTGCGCGTGTTGTCCTTTACCGGGTCCACCGAAATCGGGCGGCTCTTGTACCGCCAATCGGCAGATACGGTGAAAAAGCTGGTGATGGAGCTTGGCGGCCACGCGCCCGTAATCGTGTTCAAAGATGCCGATATGGAAACCGCCGTTGCTGAGACGATCAAAGCCAAATTCGCCACATCGGGGCAAGATTGCCTAGGCGCCAACCGCATCTTTGTTGAGCGGGCGGTTTACAGCGCATTTTGCGAGAAATTCGTGGCGGCAACCAGGGCCCTGAGCATCGGTATCGGCATGGATGACCCCGACATCGGCCCGCTGATGAACGAAAAAGCCGTGCAAAAACAAGAGGAGCATGTGGCAGACGCGCTGGCCAAAGGCGCAAAGCTGGCTTGCGGGGGGGCGCGCCATGAATTGGGGCCGTTGTTTTATCAGCCTACCGTGCTGATTGATGTTCCGGATGATGCGCTGATCATGTGCGAGGAAACCTTTGGCCCGGTCGCGGCAATCTTGCCGTTTGACAACGAAGACGAAGTCGTCGCGCGGGCCAACGACACCGAATACGGGCTGGTTGCCTATCTGCACACCAATGACCCGCGCCGCATCTACCGGGTCAGCCGCGCATTGCAATTTGGCATGGTCGCCGTCAACCGAACCCAGGTCACCGGCGCGCCGATCCCCTTTGGCGGCACCAAACAATCCGGACTGGGGCGCGAAGGTGCGCGTCTGGGGATGGAAGAATTCACTGAAATCAAGTACGTCTGCCGCGACTGGGCATGAGGAGAGAGAAATGCTGAACAATGACCAACTCGACCAGTGGGACCGCGAAAACTTTTTCCATCCCTCAACCCATCTGGCCCAACATGCGCGCGGCGAAAGCCCCGCCCGTGTGATCAAGACCGCGTCTGGCGTCCATATCGAAGACCGTGACGGCAATAAGCTGCTTGATGCCTTTGCCGGTCTTTATTGCGTGAACGCAGGCTACGGCCGACAAGAGATTGCCGAGGCCATCGCCGATCAGGCGCGTGAACTGGCCTATTACC
>JBAUHP010000296.1:0-14485 GCA_049680345.1 Albidovulum sp.
GTCGGATACTTTTCTGTACTGATCAAGATCGGGCGGCGTAATCTGGATTTCAGCCCAAACGTGGCGCTGCTGCGCTTCGCGTGGATGGTTACATTTTGCGGTCTTAGCTTTACTCTCACGACAGTTCACATCTGGACGGCAATGTATTCCTTCGTGTTTTTCTTTCTGGGTGCGGGCCTGTGGATGGCCGATTATTCTGCCTCGGATGATACGGGCGACGCTGCAACAAACCCCACCTCAGCGGGGCCGGCACGCAAGGAACTGGCCTATCGCCGTGATTTGGCGCCGCAGCCCAGAAACCAAGAAGCGGCGGGGCCGGTCTATACACGTAGCGCCGCACCCCTAGCGAAAACCCATAACACCGAACGTGAGAAACAGCCGCAACCAACACTCTACGCGCGACCAGCCGAGAAGCGCGCGGATGAAGGTAAGCGTCGTGACAATCAGATCAAACACAGCCGCAGCAAGCCGTCGTGATGCCTCGCTGTGCAGCGCCCCAAAGCCCTGCCTAGGTTGCTTTTGCCCGTGCAGCCGCGCGCAAAAGCTGGCGCTGACGCTCGCGGAACCTTTCGCGCTGTGCATCGGTATGTTCACCCAGGCACTGATGACAGCTGACGCCTTCCTCATATTCGGGCAACCCGGTGTCATCTGGCGTCAAGGGGCGGCGACAGGCATGGCAACAAGAATGATCGCCCGGCACCAGACCATGGGTCACACTCACGCGTTTGTCGAAGACAAAGCACGCGCCATCCCATAGGCTTTCACCTTCAGGCACCTCTTCCAGATACTTCAATATCCCGCCTTTAAGGTGGAAGACGTCTGCAACCCCCTCGCCCAGCAGAAAATTCGTGGATTTCTCGCAACGTATGCCACCGGTGCAAAACATGGCAATGCGCTTGCCTTCAAAGTCCTTGGCATTTTCACGCCACCATTTTGGGAAGGCGCGAAAGCTGTCGATCTTGGGGTTAATGGCGCCTTTGAAGGTCCCTATACCCACCTCGTAGTCATTGCGGGTATCAATCACGGCTACGTCTTCGGCACTGATCAGTGCATTCCAATCATCGGGCGTCACATAAGCCCCGACTTTCTGGCGCGGATCGACATCGGGTTGACCCATGGTCACGATCTCGCGCTTCAGCCGTATTTTGAGACGTCTGAAGGGCATCACCTCGGCCCAGCTTTCCTTCCACTCCAGATCAGCACAGCCCGGCAGGCTGCGGATATGGACAAGGGCAGCCTCGATACCGGGGCGCGGCCCGGCAATCGTGCCATTGATACCTTCGCGCGCCAAAAGCAAGGTGCCGTGCACGCCATTGGCTTCGCAAACCTGCAAAAGCTGTGGACGCAGCGCTGCGGGGTCGGCGAAGGCCGTGAAGTGGTAAAGGGCAGCTATCGTAAACATGGCCATCTGATAAATTGGCGCGCGCCAATCGGCAAGACTCTATCGGATCTTCTGGCTGGCAATGGCCAGACCATCCACCACCGCCGTGAAAACCGCCGAATGTTCGAAACTGGCCTTGGGAAACAGCCCCCGCATCAACCGGTCAATCACCCCGATCAGACTTGAGCCGCCGACAAAGATCACCCGGCCCACGTCATCCGCGCCAATCCCGGCATGCCGCAGTGTTTCTTGCGCGGCTTGCCCGATCCGCTCGGCCTGCGGCCAAAGACAGGTGATCAGATCATTGGCATAGATCACCGGGCCAAGACCTTTTTCGACAGGTCCAAGATCAATCTTGCCTGACACACCATCATTCGCCGCGATCTTGCCCGCTTCAACCGCAAAGGCCACATCATGGCCCAACTCCATTTCGACCACCGTCAGCAAACGACGCAGGCGTTCGGGTGTCACGGCAAGCTGAACCATCTTGCGAACATTGCGCAAGGTCTCCGCCCCGTAAAGAAATGCGATCTTCTCCCAAGCGGCAAGATCATGGAACAATGCGGGCGGCACATCATTGCGCCCCGGCCCCATCTCATTGCGCAATTCGCCCCCCATACCGAATAACGGCATCACTTGCGCAAGGCTGATGGCTTTGTCGAAATCGGTGCCGCCCAGACGCAAACCATGGCTTGCGATTACCTCGACCCCGGCGCCATGCCCGCGAAAAAGCGTGAAATCCGACGTGCCGCCGCCGATATCAACAATCAGGCCAATCCCTTCACCGGGTCCACTGGCCAAGGCTGCCGCCTCAGGCTCATGCACAAAAAGCACTGCGGAAAACCCCGCCATTTTGTAGCATTCCGCCAGATCCACCTCGGCCTGTGCATCGCGCGCCGGATTGGCGCTGTGAAAATGCACCGGGCGGCCCGACACTGCATGGTCAATGCGCATACCGATCGCGGCTTCGGCTTGCAGACGAACTTCGGTCAAAAACCGCGCCACGATATCCAGCAGCGTCAACCGCTCGTTCAAGAAAGACCGCCGCTCGCGGGCCAAAGGCGTGCCCAAAATGCTTTTGAGCGACCGCATGAACCGCCCTTCGCGCCCATCGATCATTGCCGCCACCGCCGCCCGGCCAAACAAGGTGCGGCGCGCGGAATAATCCATGAATACCGCCGTGGGCAAGGTGTCATAGCCCGGCTCCAGCGCGATCAATCGCGCGCGACCATCTTCAAACACTGCCGCCGCTGTGTTCGACGTGCCGAAATCAACACCCAGCGTAAGCGCGGTCATAAAAGCCATCCGGTTAATTGGAAAGGAGGCCGCCTTTAGCAATTCCCCGGCATGGGGGCAATAATAGCTTGCCGCAAAGCATTGACCGGGGGCTGTTGGCCTCTTACCGATAGGCAATCAGCGAAAGGACTGCCATGCGCCCTGCCAATGAAGCCTTGATCGTGATCGATGTGCAAAATGATTTTTGTCCCGGCGGCGCGCTGGCCGTTGCCGAGGGCGATGCGATTATTGCGCCCATCAACGCGCTGATGGCTGAATTTCCGGTGCGGGTGCTGACACAGGACTGGCACCCGGCCAATCACAGTTCATTCGCGGCCAATCATCCCGGCGCGGCCCCTTTCACCCTGACCGACATGCCTTACGGCCCGCAAGTGCTGTGGCCGACCCATTGCGTACAAGGATCTGAAGGGGCCGCCTTTCACCCGGCCCTGCAAACTGATCGCGCCGATCTGGTGATCAGAAAAGGCTTTCGCCCCCAGATCGACAGCTATTCGGCGTTCTTTGAAAATGATCACAAAACCCCCACCGGGCTTGAGGGTTACCTTAAGACCCGCGGGGTCACGAAGCTGACTTTCGTAGGCCTTGCCACGGATTTTTGCGTTGCCTATTCCGCGATTGATGCCGCAAACCTCGGGTTTTCGGTGAGTGTTTTAGAAGGGGCATGCCGCGCCATTGATCTTGACGGATCCCTTGCCACAGCAAAGGCCAATATGCTGGCCGCCAATGTCCGAATGGAAACCTGATGGTCGATATTGCCGCCCGTGTTCATAATCATAACTGGAAGATCGACCCGATCGTCCGCTCACTTCTGGATACCGATTTCTACAAACTCTTGATGTGCCAATCCGTGTTCCGAAACCGGCGCGATACGCAGGTTACCTTCAGCCTGATCAACCGCTCCTCGCGCATCCGACTGGCCGATCTGATCGACGAAGGCGAATTGCGCGAACAGCTTGATCATGTCCGATCACTGGCGCTGACGCGCGGCGAAAGCACATGGTTGCGCGGCAATACGTTTTACGGCAAGCGCCAGATGTTCCGCCCGGATTTCATGCAGTGGTTTGAGGCATTGCGCCTGCCCCCCTATCACCTCGAAAAGCACGACGGTCAGTATGAGCTGACGTTTGAAGGCAGCTGGCCTGAAGTGATGATGTGGGAAATCCCGGCGCTGGCGATCTTGATGGAACTGCGCGGGCGCGCGGTTCTGGCCGAAATGGGCAAGTTCGAACTGCAAGTGCTTTACGCCCGCGCCATGACCCGTGTTTGGGAAAAGATTGAACGCCTCAAGTCCATCGACGGCCTGAAGATCGCCGATTTCGGCACAAGGCGGCGGCATTCCTTCCTTTGGCAAGACTGGTGCGTGCAAGCGATGATAGAGGGGCTGGGCCCCGCCTTCATCGGCACGTCGAATTGCCGCATAGCACTGCGCCGCGATATTGAGGCGATCGGTACCAATGCCCATGAATTGCCGATGGTCTATTCCGCCCTTGCCGAAAATGATGCCGAACTGCAGCAAGCGCCATACCGGGTGCTTGCCGATTGGCACGAGGAACATGATGGCAATCTGCGCGTCATATTGCCCGATACCTATGGCACCGAAGGCTTCTTGAAACATGCCCCCGACTGGCTGGCAAAATGGACAGGCATTCGCATCGATTCCGGCGATCCGGCCACTGGTGCCGAAACCGCAATAGCCTGGTGGAAGTCGCGCGGCGAAGATCCAACAAAAAAGCTTGTGATCTTTTCTGACGGGCTTGACGTCGACAAAATCGAAGAACTGCACCGCCGTTTTTCTGGCCGCGTCAAGGTTTCGTTCGGTTGGGGCACCTTGCTCACCAATGACTTTCGCGGTTTTGCCAAGGATGATGGCCTGTCGCCCTTCAGCCTTGTTTGCAAGGCGATAAGCGCCAATGGTCGGCCCACGGTCAAGCTGTCTGATAATCCCAACAAGGCGATGGGGCCGAAGGACGAGATCGCCCGCTATCAGCGGGTGTTTGAGGTCGGCCCCCAGGCTGCGACCGAGGTTCTTGTCTAAGGCCCCGCACCCCACGATTGCCAACAATTTGAACGGTTAGGGTGGTGTTAAATCCGCTTTGCTATTCATGACCTTGGGTGAATGAAAAGGGTTGGTGGGATGAGCGCGCAAAGCAATCTGGCGCCGGTCATCATCAAGCGTAAGAAGGTAATCAAAGGCGGCGGGCACCACGGTGGGGCGTGGAAAGTTGCCTATGCCGATTTCGTTACGGCGATGATGGCCTTTTTTATGCTGATGTGGCTGTTGAATGCGACAACAGAAAAGCAACGCAAGGGCATTGCGGATTACTTCAGTCCGACAATTCCGCTTAGCCGTATCTCGGGGGGTGGCGATGGATCCTTCGGCGGCGAAAGCGTATTTTCCGAGGATCAGATTGCACAAACCGGCACCGGGGCCTCAAGCTCCAAGCCCAGCGAAGCGCGTCAGGCCGTCGGCCAAACTGGCACGCAAGACAATGAGGATGCCGCCAATCAGGGTCAATTCGACGAAGCCGTGAAAAAGATCGAAGAAGCGCTTATGGGGATCGGCGGTGAAAGCATGGTCAGTGACGATGCTTTGCGCCACATCACCACACGGGTCACCGATGAAGGCCTGATTGTCGAGTTCTACGATCTCGTCAATGAACCATTATTTGACGAAGGCACCTCAAATCCTACCCCGCTTACGATTGAATTGGCTGGGGTGATTACGCGGGTCTTTGGCATTGTCAACAATCAAGTTGCGGTCAATGGCCATGTGCGTTCGGTGCCCGAGGTGTTCAGAACCAACCCGAACTGGGATCTGTCGGCCGATCGCGCAATGGAGATGCGGCGTTTGCTTGAAACAACCGGCCTGACTGCGAAGCGCATTCAGCGCGTTACCGGATTTTCCGACCGCAAGCCCGCGCTGAAAAACCCGATGGCTTTGCGCAACAATCGGCTTGAGGTGATCTTGCTGCGGTCAAAGCAATAGAAAAGCCGCAGATTTTAGACATTAGGGCAATGTTAAGTGCCTGTGCTGCATGGTTCGGTCTGATCGAAGGGCTAAGCAGCAGAAAGGCGGCATCATGTCCATATCTTCCTCTCTCAACGCCGGGGTGGCGGGCCTTAGCGCCAACGCGACCCGGCTTGCGACCATTGCCGATAACATCGCCAACTCGGGCACCTATGGCTACAAACGCGCCTCGGCGGAGTTTGAGAATTTTGTAATCAGTCAGGCGCGGGGCGCGGGCACCTATTCTGCGGGCGGGGTCAAGGCCTCGACCACCCGGCTGATTGATGAACACGGCCCCCTTGTCGGTACCGGCAATGCGCTTGATCTTGCCATCTCCGGGCGCGGCATGTTGCCGGTCACGACGGCAGTATCGCTTAATGCGGCAACCGGCACCCGGCCATTGATGATGACAACAACCGGTGCGTTCCGCCCCGATGCTGACGGCATTCTCAAAACCGAATCTGGTCTTGTGCTTTTGGGTTGGCCGGCGAACGCTGATGGCAGCCTGCCGGTCTTGCCGCGTGACACTATCACCGGGCTAGAGCCGGTCGTGGTCAACGCCAACCAAACGGCGGGCGATCCGACAACAACCGTCAATCTTGGCGTCAACCTGCCCGCGACACAGACCGAAGCTGGAACATCGGGCAGTACATTGCCTCTGTCCGTCGAATATTTCGGCAATCTGGGAACGTCGGAAACGTTGGATATCACCTTCACGCCGACCGTGCCGGCAACCGGGTCGTCAAACACCTGGACGATGGAAATCCGCGATTCTGCGCAAGCCGGAGCCGTGGTGGGCCAATACACATTGGTTTTTGATGCCACCCGTGCCAATGGCGGCACCTTGGCTTCGGTCACGACCCTGGCGGGCGGTCCCTATAACGCCACAACAGGCGAATTGGACCTTACCGTTGCCGGCGGTCCGATCTCGATGACCATTGGCAAATTGGGCGATCCAAATGGCCTGACCCAGCTTTCCGACAATTTCGCACCAACCTCCTTGACCAAAGATGGCTCGCCGGTAGGCAATCTTACCGCAGTGGAGGTTGACGATAATGGTTTCATGACCGCGACCTATGACACAGGCTTCACCCGGCGGATCTACCAAATCCCAGTTGTCGATGTGCCGAACCCTAATGGCTTGATTTCACTTAATAATCAAACCTTCCAAGTCTCTCCGGATTCCGGCTCATTCTTTCTTTGGAATGCCGGGGACGGCCCTACCGGTTCGGTCGTGGGCTATGCGCGTGAAGGTTCGGCCACCGACGTGGCCGCTGAGCTGACCAATCTGATCCAGACCCAGCGCGCTTATTCGTCAAACGCCAAGGTCATCCAGACCGTTGATGAGATGCTGCAAGAAACCACAAACATCAAACGCTAACACCGCCTGAAGCGCGGAGAAATTTGGCTTAAAATGGGCCTTTCGACATCACTTGCCAATGCCTTGACCGGCCTCACCGCAGCTTCGCGCCGCGCTGAGGTCGTGTCATCCAATGTCTCGAACGCACTGACGCCGGGTTATGCGCGGCGGGAAGTAAACCTTACCGCGCAATCATTGGGCGGCAGCGGCGCGGGCGTCCACATTGATAGTGTTACGCGATCGTTCAACCAGTTCATCCTTAACGACAGGCGCCTGGCTGATGCGGATGCCGGCAATGCGGGTCTGCGGACCGATTTTCTATCAAACATCGAAAACGCCATCGGCCAACCCGGCACGCCAGGTGCGCTGACCGAACAGATCGCAGCCTTCGACGCGGCCCTGGTACAGGCCGCCAGCCGGCCGGATTCCCAAGCACGGCTGCAAGGTGTGTTTACCACCGCAACCGCACTTGCGGACAAGTTCAAAAGCTTGACGGCCACATTGCAGCAATCACGCATGGATGCAGACGCCTCGATTGCCTCTCAGGTACAGGAGCTGAACCGAAGCCTTGTCCAGATAGATGAGTTGAACGCCGACATCCTTGCCCAACGCAGTTCCGGCTATGATGCGACCGCCTTGATGGATCAACGCCAAAAGCTGGTCGACCGGGTGTCTGAAATCGTGCCCATCCGTGAAGTGGCCCGTGATCATGATCAGATCGCCCTCTTCACCACCGGCGGCGCCATCTTGCTTGAAGGCAACCCGGTAACCATTGGCTTTTCGCCTGTGGGCGTGATCACAGCTGACATGACCTTGGCATCAGCCGCGCTTTCCGGGCTGACGATCAATGGCACCCCCGTGCCCTCCGGGGATAACGGCGTTCTGGGCGGTGGCACCCTTGGGGCACAATTCTCCATCCGTGATGACCTTGCCCCCGAAGTGCAATCCCAACTTGACGCGCTGGCGCGTGATTTGATGGAACGTTTTGAGGCCCCGGGGGTTGACCCCACGCTGGTGCCCGGCCTGCCCGGGCTATTCACCGATACAGGGCTTCCTTTTAACGCATTGGATGAGGTTGGCCTTGCCGGCCGCTTGCGCATCAATCCGCTTGTTGATCCCGCCCAAAGCGGCGGGCTTTGGCGGTTGCGCGATGGCCTCGGTGCCACGGCGCAAGGAAATGTCGGTGACGCGACCTTGCTTGTTTCACTGCGCGACACTTTGAACCTCAGCAAGGTTCCTGCCTCGGGCACCTTCATCGGTGCGGCCCGTTCAAGCGGCGGGCTGGCCGCCGACCTCCTCTCGCAAGTGGCAGGGTCGCGGCAATCGGCCGATGCAAGGCAAAGCTATTCCAACGCCCGTCAATCAGCGCTTACCGAACTACAGTTGCAAGACGGCGTTGATACGGATGCCGAGTTGCAGATCCTATTGCAGGTCGAACAGGCGTTTTCCGCCAATGCCCGCGTCGTGCAAACCATCGACGATCTTATCCAACAACTTATAGGGCTTTAGATCATGAATAATGTCTCGATCGGCGATATGGCGCAGACCTTCATGCTCAGACGTCACAATGTTGAAATAAAGACCCAGATTCAGCGCCTGACGGCCGAGCTGACCTCGGGCAAGAAATCCGATCTGGCCGCCGCCGTCGCGGGCGACTTCAAGGCCCTTGCCGGGATTGAACATCGCTTGACGACGCTAAAGGCCTACCACGCCGCGACCGCCGAAGCGGCGCTTTTCACCGGCACATTGCAAAATGCGCTGGAAGTCACGCAGCAACTTGCCACTGATATTGCGCCTTCGCTGACCTCCGCAGGCACCGGCGGCGGATTTACCGCGGTCAACACAACGGCGAATGAAGCCCGTCAAAAACTGTTTTCAACCGTATCGGCGCTAAACGCCCGCGTCGGTGATCGATATCTTCTGTCGGGGGCTGCGACCGATCAAAAACCGATCCTGGGGGCGCAAGATATTCTTGATGCTTTGACGGTGGCAACAACCGGCCAGATTGATGCCGCCGGCACGCTTGCGGCCATAGATACGTGGTTCGACGCGCCCTACGGTGGCGGCGGTTATCTTGATGCCATCTACGGCGGTGCGGCGGCGCCCTTGGCCCCGTTCGCCATCGGCCCACAAGACGCGGCCGCAATGACAATCACCGCCGCGGATGAGACTTTGCGCGAAACGCTCAAAGGCCTCGCTATCGGCGCCATGGTCGCCGAAGGGGCGTTAAGCGGTAACAATGCCGAACGTGCGCTTATGGTGAAAACCGCCGGCGAAACCCTTTTGGGATCTGGCGTTAATCTTGCTGGGTTGCGAGCCAATCTTGGCACCATCGAGGGGCATATAAGCGACATTTCCACCCGCAATGCCGCCGAGACAACCGCGTTAGAAATAGCCCGAAACGGTATCATCGCGGCGGATCCGTTCACCACCGCCAGTGATCTTGAAACCGTCACAACGCAGTTGGAAACCCTTTACACCTTAACCGCGCGCCTATCGCGCCTAAGTCTGGCGGATTTCCTGAGATGAAGTTCTTTTTGACAGTACTTGCAACTGCTATCGCCCTCCTGTCCGCCAGCGCAAGCGCGGCACCGATCCGCATCAAGGATCTGGTCGAATTCGACGGGGTGCGCGGCAATGACTTGGTAGGTTACGGCCTTGTGGTCGGACTTAATGGCACTGGCGACGGGATCCGTAACGCGCCTTTCACCGAAGAGATTATGTCAAACCTGCTTGAACGGCTGGGGGTGAATGTCACCGGCGAATCCTTACGGCCCAAGAATGTCGCTGCGGTTTTTGTCACAGCGACATTGCCGCCCTTCGCGCGTGCTGGCAGCCAGATTGATGTTACCGTCTCGGCCATCGGGGATGCCAAAAGCCTGCTGGGTGGCACATTGGTCATGACCCCTTTGAATGCCGCTGACGGTCAGATCTACGCCGTGGCGCAAGGCTCTATCATCGCGGGCGGTGCCTCGGCTGAGGGAGAGGCTGCCAGCGTGGTGCAAGGTGTCCCAACCAGTGGTGCGATCCCCTCGGGCGCGCGGATCGAACGAGAGATTGCCTTTGATTTCGCCGGGCTTGATACCGTGCGCCTGGCACTGCGCACCGCAGATTTCACCACCGCCGAGCGGATTGAAAAAGCGATAAACCAGGAATTCGGTCGCGGGGTGGCGGCGATGACGGATTCTGGAACGGTGGCACTCAGCATCCGGGCGACGGGCATGAAATCACCAGCCCATGTCTTGGGCAGGGTCGAAAATATCGTGGTAGAGCCTGAACAACGCGCCCGCGTCGTTGTGGACCAACGCTCTGGCACCATTGTCATGGGGCAAGACGTTAGGATAAGCCGGGTTGCTGTCAGTCAGGGCAATCTGACCTTGCGCATCGAAGAGGCGCCGCTGGCCGTGCAGCCCAATCCCTTTGCCGAAGGTGAAACCGTTGTGGTGCCGCGTTCAAACGCCAGTATTGAAGAGGAGCCTGGCGTAAGAATGGCCGAAATCGCCGATGGCGCATCATTGTCAGAGGTGGTCGCAGGTCTTAATGCGCTCGGTGTATCGCCGCGTGACATGATTGACATTCTCAAAAGCATCAACTCCGCTGGCGCATTGCACGCCGAATTCATCGTGCGCTAAGGACGCCGCGCCACCGTGCCGGGGCGATGGAAAGCCCGCCGCAAGTCGCGTTCTTATATGCCCTTCTTGTCCAAGGCCTGCCTATAGCCGCAACGCTTCAAGTTCTTCCCAATCGCTGGCCGGATTGATGTTGGGGGCAGAATTCACGTGCCGTGTCCAGGCGAAGAGGCACAAGAAAGGTGTCGGGCCGACTTTGGTCAGATGTGGCATATTGGGCGGGTTCCATACCGGCTCATGCGCTTGCTTCATGGTCAATGGCCGGCCGGGGCCGAAGCGCCAGCCATGTGGGCCGGTCAACGGGGCGTAAAGCTCTGGCGCCAAATGGTAGTGATCGCGGTAAAGCACATGCGGTTTTATCAAGAAAAGCCCAAGTTCCCAGTCATTTGCCATCACCGGGGCATCTTCACCAATAATCGCCGCATAGGCGTGGCCACCGCAAAAATCCGTCCCTATCTCATCGGGCACATAGTCATCATAGGTGACCCAATTCAGATATGGCATTGCGGCTTCAATCGCCATCACAAGGGCGGGATGGGTCTGGTTTACTGCGGCAAGTGCAGGGGCCAAGAAGGCATCAACAACCGCATTTGTCTTGCCCTTGCCCGGCGTCACCGCCCCTGATCGCCACTGCGCAAGACCTGCGCGCACCTCGGCAATACCCGGCCCCTTCAGCGCAGCAATATAGCGGTCCGCCTCGTCAATCAGGGCACGGATAACGGCCGCAGCCGAGGCGGGCCTTTTTATCGGTATTTCACTGCACAATCCTCGGGCGGACAACAGGCCCACAGGGTCTTCACCGTCAAGCGGTGAGAGGATGCGAAACACCTCAAGTGCTGCATCCGACATCTGACCTTTGCGGTTGAAATGCATCGCTGCCGCATAGCGTTGGCGCCCCGATCCGGGCAGGCCAACAGGTGTCAATAGTTGCGACAATGCCGCGTCATCACCCTCGGTGTCTGTGCTGATCATCTGCTGGTCACTCGTTATCGCGGTAAGCCATCTGCATATCATGGTCGCGGCGTCTTTCGGCGCGGTTCATGATGATACCGGCAAGCACCACGCCGATCGCTACGATGCACACGATAATCGTCGCCAGCGCATTGATATCCGGCGTCACCCCCAGCTTGACCTTTGACCAGATCAAAATCGGCAATGTGGTTGTGCCGGGCCCGGTGGTGAAATTGGTGATAACCACATCATCCAGCGAAATGGTGAAGGCTAGAAGCCACCCCGATAGAATTGCGGGCGAGATGATCGG
Organism: Albidovulum sp.; assembly: GCA_049680345.1. Taxonomy (GTDB): domain Bacteria; phylum Pseudomonadota; class Alphaproteobacteria; order Rhodobacterales; family Rhodobacteraceae; genus TMP-24. The sequence goes on from JBAUHP010000296.1 coordinate 11,935, forward strand.
CAAGGTGATGTCCTTCATCACCTGCCACGGGCGCGAGCCCAGATCCATCGCCGCCTCCTCTACCGCAACATCGGCCTGTGACAGGCGTGAATGCACAACGGTTGTCACGAAAGTCATCGAGAAGGTGATATGCGCAAGGGTCACCGTGGTGAACCCGCGCTGCGAAGGCCAGCCCACATATTCGGCCAAAAGGATGAAGAAGATCAATGAGGAGATGCCGGTGATCACTTCGGGCATGATCAGCGGTGCCGTGACAAGCCCCGAAAACAAAGTGCGCCCACGAAACTTGCGGAACCGTGCCAGCGCAATGCCCGCCATCGTGCCCAAAATCGTGGCAATTGTCGCGCTGAGAACTGCGATTTCAATCGACAAGATCGCCGCATCAAGAACCCGTTGATTGTCGAAAAGCTTGCCGTACCACTTCGTCGAAAAGCCCCCCCAAACCGTCGCAAGGCGCGAGTTGTTGAAGGAATAAACGATCATCGACAAGATCGGTATGTACAAAAACGCAAAGCCAAAACACATGACAGAGATAAGGAAAGTCGGGCGCTTGTTCATGGCTCCATCGCCTTCTTTTCATGGGCTTTGCCGTCGAAGTAGGTGTAAAGCATCATCGGCACGACCAGCAAAAGCAGCAGCGCCACCGCCACCGCCGCCGCCATCGGCCAGTCGCGCGCCGACTGGAATTCATCTTGAATGACGCGGCCGATCATCGGCTGTGACGGGTTTCCCACCAGCCCCGGAATGATCAATTCACCCGATGCAGGAATGAACACCAATAGCCCGCCGGCCACGATGCCCGGAATGGATTGGGGCAATGTAATATCCCAAAACACCCGAAACGGACGAGAGCCAAGATCCATCGCGGCCTCATTCAAGGTCATGTCCAGCTTTTCGAGATTGGCGAAAAGCGGCAAGATCATGAATGGCAGGTAGGAATAGACCGTCACCAAAACCACCGCGAAATTGGTGTTCATCATCTGAATCGCGCGCACGGCCCATTCATCCGGGACCACCGAATTATAGCCCGCCGTCACCAGCTTGTTGAACCAGCTATTGGTGCCCATCAGCCCCATCCAGGCGTAGACCCTAAGCAAGAAAGAGGTCCAGAACGGCAAGATGACCAGCATCAACAAGATATTGCGCGATGATTTTTTAACCCGCGTCAGGCCAAGCGCCATCGGGTAGCCCACCAACAGGCACAGCAGCGTGGCCATTGTGGCATTGCGGATCGAGGTAAAAAACGCCCGGATGTAAAGATCGTCGCTGAACAGGCGTTTGTAGGTCGCAAAATGCAGCAGCTGGCCGTCAACGTTGAAGGAAAACGGCGGTGACGTGGGCGTGCGCACCGCAAAACTCATCCCGACGACGATCATGAACGGAACAAGGAACAACACGAGCAGCCATATATAAGGTGTCGCAATTGTAATGTCCGACCAGCCGCGGCGGTTGAACCAGCGCTGGAAACTGCCGGGTTTGTGCCGCACATTCTTTGGAATATTCACTTCAGCCGCCATATCACCCACCCCTTTGACGGTTTTCAGTCCTTCAACAAGATCGCCGCACCCGGATCGAAGGACAGCCAGACAGCATCCTCCCATCTTGCAACGCGCTCGCTTTCACTCACGCGCCGGGCGTTGACCGAATTGACTGAAACCACCGTGCCCGTAGGCAATTTGACCTTGTAAAGCGAATCCTTGCCGTAATAGCCCAGATCATCGACCACACCGCTTATCGCGTTAGGCCCGTCAGGCTTACTGCGGCTGATCAGGATCTTTTCTGGTCGCAGCGCCAGGGTGATAGGCATGCCGGGGGTAATGCCGTCGATTGCCCTTGCCGTCACTTCGGCCGCCATGGCGGGGATATCGACACGGGCGGTATCGCCATCCACCGACACGATCTTGCCGTCAAAGGTGGTCACCGATCCGATGAATCCCGCAACGAAGCGGCTATTGGGGTATTCATAAACATCGGTCGGCGATCCGATCTGTTTGACCTGCCCCTTATCCATCACCGCAATACGGCTTGACAGGATCATCGCCTCTTCCTGGTCATGGGTCACGACCACAAATGTCACGCCAGTCTGATCTTGAATATTCATCAACTCAAACTGCGTTTGTTCACGCAATTTTTTATCCAAGGCGGCCAGCGGTTCATCCAAAAGCAGCAATTTTGGATGCCGCGCCAAGGCGCGCGCCAAGGCGACGCGTTGGCGTTGCCCACCTGAAATCTGATGCGGTTTACGCAAACCAAACTCGCTTAGCTGGACCAGATCAAGCATTTCGCGCACCCGATCTTTGCGCTGCGCATCGGTCAGCTTGTCGTGTTTCAGCCCGTAAGCGATGTTCTTTTCGACGGTCATATGCGGGAAAAGCGCGTAACTTTGGAACATCATATTCACCGGACGCTCATAGGCGGGCACCCCGGTCATGTCCTGGCCGTCGATGAAGATCCGGCCCGCGGTCGGGGTCTCAAACCCCGCCAGCATCCGTAGCAACGTTGTTTTGCCGCAGCCAGAGCCGCCGAGAAGGGCGAAGATCTCGCCCTCCTC
>JBAUHP010000297.1:0-4886 GCA_049680345.1 Albidovulum sp.
GGATGTGTCGGTGCATATTGCCGGTGACGGGGTTTTTGCCAAGCTGAAGTTCGAATCCGGTGTGCACCGGGTGCAGCGCGTGCCCGAGACCGAGGCGCAAGGCCGGGTGCATACGTCGGCGGCGACCGTGGCGGTATTGCCCGAGGCCGAAGAGGTTGATCTTGATATTCCCGCCAGCGACATCAGGATCGATACGATGCGCGCCAGCGGTGCGGGCGGGCAGCATGTGAACACCACCGACAGCGCGGTGCGCGTCACCCATTTGCCGACCGGGATCATTGTGACAAGTGCGCAAAAATCCCAGCACCGCAACCGCGAGATTGCGATGCAGGTTTTGCGGGCGCGGCTTTTCGATCTGGAACGCGCGCGGGTGGATGATGCGCGCGCCGCTGACCGCAAATCGCAAGTCGGATCGGGGGATCGGTCGGAACGCATCCGCACCTATAACTTCCCGCAAGGGCGGATGACGGACCACCGCATCAACCTTACGCTCTACCGCCTGGATGCGATCATGCAAGGCGATCTGAGCGAGGTGGTGGAGGCGCTGGTCGCGCATGATCAGGCGGCCAAGCTTTCGGAGATGGAGGCGTGAGGTGACAGCGGCGGAGGCGCTGCGCGGCGCCATTGCGGTTTTGCGCGGGGCGGGGGTGGATGACCCGGTGCGCGATGCGCGAAAGTTGTTGGCGCATGCGCTGGGAATTGCGCAAGACCGGCTGACGCTGCATCTGCCAGAGCCTTTTGCGACGGATCAGCGCCTTGCCTATGAGCGCATGATTGCCGCACGTGCGGCGCGCCAGCCGGTCAGCCAGATCACCGGATCGCGGGGGTTTTATGGGCGCGCATTTGTGGTGAGCGGCGATACGCTTGATCCGCGCCCCGAAACCGAAACCCTGATAGAGGTTGCGTTGCAACAGCCCTTTGCCCGGGTTCTGGATCTTGGCACTGGCACGGGCTGCATCTTGCTGACGCTTCTGGCGGAGCGGGCAAAAGCTGTGGGGTTGGGCACCGATCTGTCGGCGGGGGCACTGGGTGTGGCGCGGCGCAATGCGGGCCTGCTTGGGCTGGCCGGGCGGGCGGAGTTTGTGCAAGCCAACTGGTTTACAGGGCTTGAGGGCGGGTTTGATCTGATCGTTTCAAACCCGCCCTATATTACCGAAGCTGAAATGGCGGAACTGGCCCCCGAGGTGCGCGATTGGGAGCCGCATCTGGCGCTGACGCCGGGCGGCGATGGGCTTGGGGCTTACCGCGCGATTGCTGGCGGGGCTGCGGCGCATCTGGCGAATGGCGGCCGGGTTGTGGTTGAGATTGGCGCCGGGCAAGGGGCGGAAGTGATTGCGATTTTTGCGCAGGCGGGGTTTTTGGAGACGGGTATTGTCCAAGATCTTGACGGGCGCGACCGGGTTGTCACCGCAGCAAAATGACGACAATTCCGCCACTTTGGCAAGAATCTTGCCCAATCATGGATAATTTAACCGCAATTGCCGGGGTTTTTCGACGAATCCTCTTGCCAGGTCGCGCACATCATGCGACACGAGTCCTCGTTACGGGATGAAGCATTCGGCTGCCCGTTTCATTAGCCCAATCGCGCCGATCCTTCGTTTCTGCCAGTTTTGACCATGGCAGTTTATGCGGGGACGGACTGGGCCATCAACAGCCTCAGGCTCGGAAACACACGAAACACATGAGATCATCGAAATCCCGTTCGCGTTCGAAATCGAACCGTCAGCGCTCGCTTGGCAATATCATTAACCGCGTCTTTGACAGCTCGGGCCCCGAGGGCAAGGTGCGTGGCACGCCGCAGCAGATCATCGACAAATATCTGATGCTGGCGCGCGATGCGCAACTGTCCAACGACCGGGTGGCAGAGCAGGCGTTCTTGCAGCACGCTGAACATTACACCCGCATGTTGGGCGAGGCGACGCGCGAGATGGCGCGTGAGCAAGAGCAGCGTCAGGGTCAGGGTCAACAAAATCAGGGCCAAGGTCAAAATCAGGGCGGCCAGAACGCCAATGGCAATGGTTCAAACGGCCAGAATGGTAACGGGCAGGGCGGCAACGGCCAGAATGGCAACGGGCAGGGCTATTCCGGGCACGATCGCAATGACGCCGGACAAGACCGCCAAGAGACACGCCACATCCGGCCCGAAGAGGATGAGCAACCCGATTTCGCACCGCTTGGCGGCGCGATGGTTGGTAGTGCGGTCGGCTCGGCGGTCGGTGCGGGGGCCGATGATGGCCCCGGATTGGTTGAGACGCCAGAGATGCGGCATGCGGCCCAGGCAGATGCTCCGAGCGCGGCCAGTGGCGAACGGCCCGCCGGGCGCAATGATCGCGGCCCGCGTGGGCCAAGAGGGCCGCGCAAGCCGCGTGGCGACAAACCGGCCAATGAAGTTGCCGCGGCGCCAGTTACGGATGTATCTGCTGCAAGCGATGGGGCTGGCGAGGCCGCTGTCAAGAAGCCGCGGCGGGCCAGGAAAGCCCCGGCCAGCGACACGCCAACCGAGAGCTGAGACGCCAATTTATCGGAAAGGCCGCCGCGTAATCGCTGCGGTTTTTTCGTTTGGGTTTCACGAGGATCAGTAAGACCGATATGGGCCCGACCTGCGGGCCGTCTCGGTTATTTGCAAACCGCCAGAGCCGCGCCACCCCGGCTTGATCGGGCCCGCGATGTGCTTGGCGCCGCATCGCTCAAGATGGTGTGAAGGCGGTGAAGAACGCCCGGTTGCTTGGCAAGATCGACCGGATCAAGCACTGCAGCATCTGGCGCGTGGGTTTGCGCCTCGCGCCGGGCCCGGGCTTCCATGAAAGACGAAAACGAAACGAATGATCCGCAAGCGGCCGGGGGGATCGGGTTTTGTTGTTCGTGAATCATCAACATTCTCGCACCATTGTTTGACAAGCTTACGCTGCGCAAGAATTCAGGCGCGGTTGGGGCAAGACTGTGCCGCTGACGGTATCATTTCACGGCATTTGCCGGGGGCGATGTCATTTTGCAATCGTCGGGGCAGATCTTGCGTGACATGGTTGCGGCCAAGCGGGTAAGACTGGCTTTATGAAACAAGTTCCCAAAGAAACCACGGATGATGCCCTTATTCAGGCGTTTTTGAATAAAGGTGGCACGGTCAGCGTTGGAAAAACCAAACCCCTGCCAAGCGAGTTGGGGTTAAGCAACAACGCCTGGAACAACAAACTGACCAAAGAAGAAAAATCAGCCCGCAACAAGAAGTGATCTTGCCGGGCTGACAAGGCGTAAGGTCGGATTGCGGATGCAGTGCTATCCCAACGCGCTTGGGCGCGGTGGTGCGGTATTTGCTGAACAGCCGGTTTGCGGCAGGTTTGCGATGCCTGGTTGCGGCTATGTCGTGCGGGGCCAGTGGGGTCTTTATTGTAGACAAGATGTATTTTCAAGCCTAGACAATGGCCTGCGCCATTCGGGATCACCCCGTTCGCGGATCAGATTGCCGACCAAGCAGGAAGCATATCGTGACCGACGACAACAAGAGCCGGAAGGTGATTTGCCTTGAAGACCTGAAGCGCCGGATTTTGACCCAAGGGTTGGAGCCGGGCAGCTATCTGGATGAGGTCGTCATATCAGAGGCTTATGAAATCTCGCGCCCGCCCTTGCGCGAAATCCTGCGCCAGCTTGCGGGTGAAGGCTATGTGGTCTTGCATGAAAACCGTGGCGCGCAGGTGGCGCCGATGACGCATAAGACCATGCGCAACTTCTTTGTGGCGGCACCGATGATCTATGCCGCCACTTCGCGTCTGGCGGCAAGCCATGCGACCGGGGCCCAGATCATGCGGCTGAAGGACACGCAGCTTTTGTTCCGGGCGGCCATTCGCGGTGGCGATGCCGCTGAACGCGCGCTGATGAACGAACGCTTTCACGCGCTGATCGGTGAGATGGCCGACAACGAATACCTGTTGCCAAGCCTGCGCCGCTTGTTGATTGATCACACCCGCATCGGCATGACCTTCTATAATGCGCGCAACCAAAAGCTGGCCGAACAGCGCGCGGTCGCGGCGGATCAGCATGATCAGTTCATCGCCTTGATCGAGGCGGGGGATGCCGATGGGGCCGCCGGTCTTGCGGTGGCGCATTGGGAGCTTTCGCGCGCCGAGATTGAGAGTTTCGTGGCACCGGCGGGCATGGATATTCCGCTTGGCCGCGCGCCGGGCGCTTGGGATCAATGAGGTATGTCATGAAATTTGAGGGTATCTACACGCCGGTGATCACGCCGCATCAAGATGACGGCACGATTGACCGCGAGGGGTTCGCGGCAATGATCGATTATCTGATCGGGGCGGGGGTTCACGGGATCATCAACGGTGGCTCCACCGGCGAATATTACGCGCAATCGGTGGAGGAGCGGATCGAGATGGCGGGGCTTGCCAAGGATGTGATCGGTGGGCGGGTGCCCTTGATCGTCGGCACCGTGGCGATCCGGCTGGACGATTCGATTGCCATGGCCGAGACGGCGGCGAAGATCGGCGCGGATGCGATCTTGGTCGGCTCGCCGCCCTATTCGGTGCCGACGGAACGCGAAAATGCGCTCAATGCGCTGGCGATTGACCGTGCGGCGGATCTGCCGGTGATGCTTTATAATTATCCGGGCCGCATGGGCATCAATATGGGCGAGGAGTTTTTGGACCGCGTGGGGCGTTCAAGGAATTTCTGCGCGATCAAGGAAAGTTCGGGCGATATCAACCGCGTGCATCTTTTGGCGCGTGACTATCCGCATATTCAGATGTCTTGCGGTATGGATGATCAGGCGCTTGAGTTTTTCGCCTGGGGCGGGCGCAGCTGGGTCTGCGGCGGATCGAACTTCTTGCCCGCCGAACATATCGCCCTTTACCGGGCCTGCGCGATTGAGGGCGATTTCGACA
>JBAUHP010000298.1:0-4259 GCA_049680345.1 Albidovulum sp.
GCATGGCGCAACGGGGCCTCTCGTAAAAAGTCGAACACGCCGCGGTCAAGACCAACGGCCTGCCCCACCCCCAGCATGTCTTCCGCCATGCCGTTATAAAACACCAGCTGATGGTCTTGCGAACAAAGCAACACGCCTTCGGTTATGTCCGACAGCAAGACCTCCAGCCGGGTCTTTTCGGCTGCCAACCGCGTGGTTTCCCGCTCTACGGCTTCGGCCAAAGCATCGCGGGCGGCATCAAGGCTTTCGCTGATGGCCATCGCAGCCGGGGCAAGATCGCCCAGATAGCGGCCCGCTTGCGGCGCAAACGCGGACCCCTCCGTATGGGCCTGCGCACGCATCCCCCCCGCCAGCCGCAAGATCGCACGCGCGACATTTTCGTCAAACAAGAACCACACCCAGACAACCAGCGCCAAAATCGCAAAACCGGCTATGATCCCCGCAAGCACAAAGCCCGGCAAGGCCCCCGGGTCGCCGATCTTGCGGTATCCGGCCCAAAGCCCCGCGCCCAAAGCCGCCAGACAGCCCAGCGCCAATGCCGCGAAGAACAAGAACACCCGCAGCCGAAGGCCCAGCCGTTCAAGCATCGCCCCCGGCCCCAGTTTCGGATCCGCCCTCAGATCCATCCGCAGAATTGCCGTTCAACAACCGCCGCAACTCGACCTTCAATTCCTTAAGCTCAAAGGGTTTGGCGATGAACCCATCGGCCCCCAGCGCCAGCCCCTTGCGCCGCTCTACCGCCGAGCCGCGCGCGGTCATCATCAAGATGCGTATGTCATTCAGCTCTGCGTCCATCCGCACATCCTGGCATATCTCATAGCCCGACACCTCGGGCAGCATCACATCCAGCAACACCAGATCGGGGCGCATGTCACGGATCCGCGCCATGGCCTCGGCACCATTGGCAATGCGGTCATGCGCATAGCCCTCGCGCGTCAAAAGATATTCCAGCGCCATGGCGATGTTATCTTCGTCCTCGACAATCAATATCCGCTGCTGCGGCTTTCCCATAGCCTCACTCACCCCTCTTTGCAGGCGGCCATCACCAAGGCATCAGCCATACCCACTTCGCGCCATTCCGCCCCCTTCAAGATACCGTCGGCCGCCAATTCGGCACCTTCGACCAGATCGGCACGGGCACCCTTCGTGCAGTCAAAGGCAATGGGCACCCGCTTGGTCGGCACCCATCTTTGGATGACCATGGCACTTGCCACCATAAGCGCCGGATCCTCGGCTGGCCGCACGGCTGATGCGCGATCAACCGCGACAAAACGGTGCACCATCGGGAACAGATAGGTCCATGGCCGGTACAAGATCGCATCACTGGGCGCCAAGGCAACCTCGACCGTGTCGGGTAGCTGTGCCACCACACGCGGATACCAGGAATATTCATTCCAGATCGAAAAACCAAGCATGGCCAGACCCATTGCCGCAGGCATTGACCAACGTGGCAACAGCCCGCGCCATTGGTGGTTGATGATGAACACCACCATCGCGGCCACCCCCCCGGCTGCAAGCGTCGCTATGAAATCCATTAACATCGTCGTCCTTTCAGCTTGGCAAAGCCATACTGCGCCCCAGCGCCGATTGCATCCCTCGTACCACCACGAAAGCATCGCGCAGATGGCTACGCTCAAAATCCGAAAGATCGCCGGGGGCCAGGAAATTATCGGGCCGTTCGCCCGCTTTCACCCGCCGTGCCTGATGTTGAAGCCGGGTTTCGGCGATCACATCATAGGCCTCGATCAGATCGCGCCCGCCTGATCCTGATATCACGCCCGCCTCTGCCGCCGCCGCCAGCCGCGCGCGGGTATTGACCGGCGCAAGCCGCCCCTCAAGCGCATAGATCCGGCCCAGATCGGTCACCGGCACCACGCCATTGTGCTTCATGTCGATATGGTCGCGGTGCTCGCCCCAGCGGATCGTGGCAAAGGCCCGGATTAAGCCCAGTGGCGGCGCGTGTTTAAGTGAATTGGCAACCATATGCGCCACGAAGATCGAATTCTTCGCGGCCATTTCCAGCGTTTCAGCCTGCAAATCGCCAAAAAGGCTGGCCGCACCGCCGATCGGGCGCAGATCGAACATGACGCTTGCCAACATCTGCGCCTCGGTGCTTGGGGTCGCGATCCAGCCGGCGAAATACTGGCGCCAGACCCGCACCGGCTGGCACCAGCGCGGGTTGGTCGCCATCATATCGCCGGGGCAATAGACATAGCCGCAAGCGTGAAGCCCGTCCGACACGATCTTTGCCAGCGCCCGGAAGTAATCCATATCGGCCTCGGTCGCGGCATCATCCAGCATCAGGCAATTGTCTTGATCAGACACGCCGGTCTGGTCTTGTCGCCCCTGACTGCCACACGCCAGCCACAGATAGGGCACCGGCGGCGCGCCCAGCTCCGCCTCGGCCAAGGCCAGCAAGCGGCGCGTCACCGCATCGGCGATATCGGTGATCAGGCGTGTCACCACCTCATGCGGGTGATTGCCCCCGACCAGCTGCACCAGCATTTGCGGAATGCGCGCGGTTACCGCCGCCATTTCCGCCGCCGTCGTGGCCCGCACGATATCGCGGATCAACAGCGCCGAGGTGACGGCCTGAAACCGGGTCAGATCGGTTTGGGTAACCATGCCGATGAACTTGCCCGCCTCGACAATCGGCAAATGCCCGATCCGGCGTTCCAGCATCAGATGCAAGATATCCGATCCAAGCGCCGTCGGCGGTAACGAGATCGGATCATGGGTCATCACCCCGGCCACCGGCGTATCTGCCGAAAGGCCATCGGCCAGAACCCGGTTCGACAGATCGCGGGTGGTGACAATGCCGGTCAAGGCGCCCTGTGCATCTGTGACACCAAGGCAAGAGATATGGGCATCGCGCATCATCCGCGCCGCTTCGGCGGCGGGCGTATCGGCCCCACATGAAAGCGCGGACCGCGTCATAAGATCGCTGACCCGCTGGGTAGTCAGATCATTGGCACGCGCCCCGCCCGGCCGCCCGCGCGCGAAGAACCGCCCAAACGCCGGAAATGCCGTGCGCAGCCTGTCAAACTCGGACGCGGGCAGGATCAAGATACTGCTGTCTTCAGTGGCGCGCGCCGAGGTGGCCGCCAACCCGTCACGCATCAAGCCGCGTTCGCCAAAGGAATTGCGCGCAGTCAAAAGCGAGACGACGACATCATTGCCGTCAACCACCTCAACACTGCCGGTCTCAATCAGGTAAAGCCCCGCCAGAGGTTCGCCCAAAGTGTAGATCGGCGTATTGGCAGCAAAAGACCTGCGGCTGAAGAAACCGGCGACACGCGCCAGTTCGTCCTGCGGCAGGTTGTCATAGGGATGCAAACCGCCCAAAAAGCCTGTGATCGCGTGAACGCTATCGTTCATCTGGCTCTCCTTGGGGCAAAGCGGCGCGCCCCGTTTGGGGACGCGCCATTTTTGTTCAGATCAATGCGAAGTCGCCGCACCTGCGCCTTTCGGCACGCGGATCGATTCCACCAGATCCTGGATCTCTTGCGGAGGCTCTTCCGTGGCATTGGACACCACATAGGCCACCACGAAGTTGATCATAGCACCGACCGCACCAAACGAGGTGGATTTGATCGACAAGAGCAGCGGATCAGCATCGGTGAAGCTGTTGGTATCCGGGATGAAGAACCAGCCCTTGTGCAAGAAGATGTAGACAAGGGTCACGATCAGACCAGCCAGCATCCCCGCAACCGCGCCTTTGTTGTTCACGCGCTTGGAGAAGATGCCCATCATCAGGGCCGGGAAGATCGAACAGGCCGCCAGACCGAAGGCCAAGGCCACCGTCTGCGCCGCAAATCCCGGAGGGTTGAGGCCCAGATAGGTTGCAACCGCAATCGCCACACCCATCGAAATACGGGCAGCAAGAAGTTCGCCCTTTTCCGAGATGTCCGGGTTCAGCTGACCCTTGATAAGGTCATGGCTGATAGCGGAAGAGATCGCCAGTAGCAGGCCCGCCGCCGTAGACAAAGCAGCCGCAAGACCACCCGCTGCGACCAGCGCGATTACCCAGCCCGGAAGCTGTGCAATCTCAGGGTTGGCCAGAACCATGATATCACGGTTCACGATCAACTCATTGGCCTCAGCGTCACCGACATACTGGATCAGGCCATCGCCATTCTTGTCTTCGAAGGTCAGAAGACCGGTCTTTTCCCAGTTATCAACCCAATCAGGCACATCCGCACGGGCAACAGGCTGTTCAGCCACGCCGTTAGGATACATCGTGTTGATCAGGTTCATAC
>JBAUHP010000299.1:0-1526 GCA_049680345.1 Albidovulum sp.
GGGTTTGAGGAAGGCCATGACTGGCCGCAGGGCCGCAACCGATGAACGGTGCGACTTGGGCCCAGCTTTGGCGGGTCTTTGGCCGCATAGGGGTGCTGTCCTTTGGCGGGCCTGCCGCACAAATCGCGCTGATGCACCGCGAATTGGTTGATGAACAAGGCTGGCTGGAGGAAAAGGAATATCTGTCCGCCCTGTCGTTTTGCATGCTTTTGCCGGGGCCCGAGGCGATGCAGCTTGCGACCTATGCGGGATGGAAAATCAAAGGCGTGGCCGGCGGCTTTCTGGCCGGGCTGTTGTTCGTGTTGCCCGGTGCCTTGCTGATCATGGCTCTGGCGGCGGGATATGCGGCGTATGGCAATCTGCCACTGGTCGCGGCGCTGTTTTTTGGGGTCAAGGCCTGCGTTACCGTGATCGTCATCGAGGCGCTTTTGCGGGTGGCAAAGCGCGCGTTGAAAACGCCTTTGCACCGGGCCTTTGCGATACTCTCGTTTCTGGCAATCTTCGCGCTGGCGCTGCCTTTCCCGATCATCATCGCGGTTGCTGCATTGGCGGGCGCATATCTGCTGACGCCACCCGCAGCCCCGCCAGTACCCGCCGCACGTGGCCACGGCCATCTGGCCCCCACATTGCTGATCGGCCTGTCGGGCTGGGCGGCCCCGCTTTTGGCGCTTTGGGCGTTGGGCCAGGATTTCTTGCTGGAACTGGGGCTTTTCTTCTCAAAACTCGCCCTTGTCACCTTTGGTGGGGCCTATGCGGTCTTGGCCTATATGACCCAAGACGTGGTTCAGCATCATGGCTGGCTTAGCACCGCGCAGATGATGGATGCGCTTGGGCTGGCCGAAACCACGCCGGGGCCGCTTATATTGGTGACAGAGTTTGTGGGCTTTCTTGCCGGGGTTCAGGCGGGCGGCTGGGGGCTGGCCGTCGCCGCCGCCCTCTTGACGTTATGGGTGACCTTTGTGCCTTGTTTTTTATGGATTTTTGCCTTTGCCCCCTATCTTGACTGGGCCGCCACCCGCCCAAGGCTGCAATCGGCGCTGTCGGGGGTTACGGCGGCGGTTGTGGGCGTGATTGCCAATCTGGCCATCTGGTTCGGGCTGCATGTGCTTTTCGCAAGCGTCGCATTGCACAGCTTCGGGCCGCTGAACCTGTTGCTGCCAGACCCCAAATCCCTCAGCGTTTTGGCCCTTGCAATCATGCTTGGGGCCGGGTTTTTGCTGTTGCGGCGTCACTGGTCATTGATCGCGGTATTGGCGCTATCGGCGGTGGCGGGGGCCATGGGCATGGCTTTGGGTTAAGGTCACTCGCGCAAACCGGAACAACGCCCCCCTTACCCCTTTTCTTCGTTGCCAAATCGCTTATGGTGAGACAAGCAACAATGAAGAATGGTCCATGTCCCGCAAGATAGATTACGGCAATCTGATGCACCGCGCGATGCGCAGCCTTATCACAGAGGTTTTGAGCGACGTCGAGGCAAACGGCCTGCCCGGCACCCATCATTTCTTCATCACCTTCGATACCCAGCA
>JBAUHP010000300.1:0-3116 GCA_049680345.1 Albidovulum sp.
CCAGCCATCCATCCGAAATTCCATCGACCCGATGGACGACACACCATCAACAAACAACAATGCCGGATGGCTGGCCGCATCAAGCGCGCGCCGGATGCCGGCTATATCCGACACCACCCCCGTTGCCGTTTCATTATGCGTGGCCAGAACCGCCCTGATCTTGTGCCCGCCATCCGCCTTCAGCGCCGCTTCAATCGCGCCCAGCGGTGCACCCTGACCCCACGGGGTTTCAATCACCTGCACGTTCAACCCATGCCGCTGGCAAAGGTCGATCCACCGATGCGAAAACATGCCGAACCGCGCCGCAAGCACCGTGTCACCGGCGCTAAGCGTGTTTGAAACCGCCGCCTCCCAGCCGCCGGTCCCGGTTGACGGAAACAAAAACACCTCGCCAGCGGCCGTCCCCAGCACCTGTTTCACCCCAGCCACGGCCGGGGCGAAAATACGCCCGAAGGCCGCACTGCGGTGATCCAGCGTGCCCATATCGCAAGCCTTGCGGATCACCTCCGGGATATTGGTTGGGCCGGGAATGAAAACCGGATTCTGACCGTGCATGACGCGCTCCTGCTGGTTGATCAGATCAGGCTAAGGGCAAGTCCATCATCTTTCAATTTTTTCGAAATACTTTTTCACATGTTAAAAAATTATCCTTTCCACTTGAAAAATATAGGAAATTAGTTTTTCATGCATAGAAATACTTTTTCAGGAAACAGAAATGCCCGATCCCCGTCCCCGTGGCCGCCCCCGTGGCCGCCCCAAAAGCTTCCACGACAAGACCGATCAAAACACCATTCAATCCCTCGACCGGGCGTTGATGATCTTGACCATTGTCAGTGAAGCCAACGGGCTTTCGCTTTCCGATCTTGCCAAAGAAAGCAACACCTCGGCGCCAACCGTCTACCGCGCCCTGACCACCTTGCAATCGCACGGCTTTGTCGAAATGGAAGATCCGGGCCAGCTTTGGCATGTGGGCGGCGGCGCGTTCCGGGTCGGGTCAAGCTTCTTGCGCCGCACCAAGATCATCGACCGCGCCCGTCAACCGATGGACCGGCTGATGCGCGCCACCGGCGAGACGGCAAATCTGGGGGTAGAGCATCGCGATCAGGTGCTTTTCTTGGCACAGGTAGAAACCCATGAAGCGATCCGCGCCTTCTTTCCGCCCGGCACGCTTGGCGCGATGCATGTCTCGGGTATCGGCAAAGCGCTCCTGGCCTGGCTACCGCTGGCCCGCGTGGCCCAGATTATCGGTGATCAGGGGCTGGCGCGTTTCACCCCGCAATCGCATGCCGACCTTGCCTCACTTTCGGCGGATCTGTCGCAGACACGGGCGCGCGGCTATGCGGTCGATGACCAGGAACGCGCCCAAGGCATGCGCTGCGTCGCCGCACCCATATTCAATGCGCATGGCGAACCTGTCGCGGGCCTGTCGATCTCGGGCCCCACGTTTCGGATTGAAATGAGTGCCGCAGGCGCCATCGGCGCATTGGTCAAGGCCGCAGCAGATGAGGTGACCGAAGCCACCGGGGGCCGGATCCCGGCCTGACGCCTAGGCAAACCGCGCCCGCAACCGGCGTAGCCCCTCTGCCAAAGCAGCCTCGGCGGCACCGCTACTTTCAGCCTCTGCATAGCAGCGCAGTTCCGGCGCATTGCCCGAGGGGCGCAGATGCAAGATCCGCCCATCTGCAAAGGTCACGCGCAAACCATCGGTGCGGTCAACCACGGCCTCGGGGCCGAAGCCCGCGAAAAATCCCGCGCGTTCGCTTTGCGATCGACTCAGCCCGTCCACCAACGCCAAAGACCGTTCCGCCGCAATATTTTCCAGCCGGTCCGATGCGGTATGGCGTGCGGGCAAGGTGGCCCACAGCCCGCCAAGCGTCAGACCCCGCCCGCGCGCCAGCACCAGCGGCATCAGCAGCGGCAAAAGGCTGTCGCGGGTCATCAACCGCGCCAGAACCCCGGCTTCCAGCGCCGCATCAAACCCCAGCAAAAAGCCGCCATTCGCCTCAAACCCGACGGGGCGACAGGGCGGGCTGGCCGCCTCCATCGCCGCGATCACAAAGGGCGATCCGATACGGGTCCGGATCACCCGACGAAACGCGCCCGAGGCCTCTATCATCGTGTTCGACGACACCGGGGTTACCACGCAATCAGCGCCCAGCGCCAAAGCCGTGAGCATCCCCAACACATCACCCGGAATAACCGCGCCGTGCTCATCCGTCAGCAGCGGGCGATCACCGTCGCCATCCGCCGAAAGCACGGCATCAAGCCCGTGTTCAGCCACCCAATCACGCAGCATCTTGCGGGTTTCAGGCGCTACCGCCTCGGTATCAACCGGCACGAAGCTATCGCTGCGCCCCAGCGCCACAACCTCGGCCCCAAGCCCGCGCAAAACCGCGCCCAAGACATCGCGCGCGACGGAGCTGTGTTCATAAACCCCAAGCCGCAATCCCCGTAACGCGCCCTTGGGAAGCGCCTCAAGATAGCGCAGCAAATAGCGCTCGGTGATCGCGCCGTCATGCTCGGTTCCAGCCTCTTCATTGGTCTTTAGGGGCCGCCCGTCACCGGCAATGCGGCTGATCTCGGCCTCTTCAGCCTTGGTAATCTCACCCTTGGCCGAATAAAACTTCAACCCATTGCGATCTGCGGGAATGTGGCTTCCGGTAACCATAACCGAAGGGGCCCCGCGCCCAAGCGCGGCCAAGGCCAGCGCCGGGGTCGGCACTTCGCCGCAATCAACCACCCGGTATCCGGCCGCCGATGCCCCCGCCGCCACCGCCTTGGCAATGCGCGCCGAAGATGGGCGCAGATCGCGCCCGATCAGCACCGCGTCACCCGATCCGCAAACCGCCAAAAACGCCTGCGCATAGCGCGCGCAAAGCGCGTCCGTCAGTTCAACCACCAACCCCCGCAAGCCACTCGTCCCGAACTTTGGTGGCAATTCGCTATACCCTTCCGCGCTGACGCCCAAGGCCCAACCCCCGGACGCTCTGCCAAGATTAGACAAACACAGCCAAAGCCACCAGCCGCCTTTATCGCAGCGCGACCATATAGCAGCGCCGCTTTGCCCATTTTGGGCGCTGTGTGGTTGTGCGCATCAAACTGTGCCGCTAAGCCTG
>JBAUHP010000301.1:0-2878 GCA_049680345.1 Albidovulum sp.
CGACAAGGCTTCAAATGTTCTGGCCAACCGGCCACGGCCGACAGATTTTGGAAAGGTTTCTTATGCGTATTGCCCTCGGACTGGCCGCCATGGCCCTTATTGCCAGCCCCGCGCTGGCCTTCGACCCCGCCGCCATGACCGATGCCGAACGCGCCGCTTTCGGTGCCGAGGTTCGCGCCTATCTTTTGGCCAACCCCGAAGTGCTGATCGAAGTCTCAAACGCCCTTCAACAACAGCAAGACCAACAGCAGGCACAAGGTGACGTCGCGATGATTGCCGCGAATGCTGCGGATATTTTTGACGACGGCATCAGCTTTGTCGGCGGCAATCTGAACGGTGATCTGATTCTTGTCGAATTCATTGACTATCGCTGCGGTTACTGTCGCAAGGCCCATAAGGACGTGGCCGAACTGGTCGGAACCGACGGCGAAATTCGCTATATCGTCAAGGAGTTTCCGATCCTTGGTGAAGAATCGGTTCTCGCCTCTCGCTTTGCCATCGCCACCCTGCAAGTCGCCGGGCCGGAGGCCTATCAAAAGGTCAACGCGGGCTTTTATGAAAGCTTTCGCGGCGACATGACCGATGCGACATTGGCTGCTTTTGCCGAAACTCTGGGGCTGGATGCGGCGCCGATCATGGCGGCGATGAATACCCCCGAGGTCACCAAGGTGATCGAAGATAACCACAGGCTTGCGCAAAGATTGCAAATTTCCGGCACGCCAACCTTCGTCCTGGGCAACCAGATGTTGCGTGGCTATGTGCCGCTCAAGGCGATGCGCGACATCGTAAAAGACGCACGCGGATAGCCAAGCCGCCACGCGGCTTGCCATGTATGGAATGAAACAGGCCGGGCAATGCCCGGCCTGTTTTGCAATTGTATTGCTTTCGCAAGTTAGCTTTCGGTCACCTCGGCATCGTCTTCACTGGCCAAGGCCACAAAATCAAGTCCATGGCCAGCACGGATCTTGTCTTCAATCGAAGCGGCAACATCACGATTGTCCCGCAAGAACTGCTTTGCATTCTCGCGCCCCTGGCCGATGCGTTCGTCACCATATGAATACCAGGCGCCGGATTTTTCGACGATGCCAGCCTTGACGCCAAGATCGACTAATTCACCGACCTTAGAGATGCCTTCGCCATACATGATGTCGAATTCCACCTGTTTGAACGGCGGCGCCACCTTGTTCTTAACGACCTTCACCCTTGTTGTGTTGCCAACCACCTCGTCGCGGTCCTTGATCGCGCCGATCCGGCGGATATCGAGGCGCACCGAGGCATAGAATTTCAACGCATTGCCGCCAGTTGTGGTTTCGGGGCTGCCGAACATCACACCGATCTTCATGCGAATCTGGTTAATGAACACCACCATACAATTCGACCGCCCGATAGAGGCCGTCAGTTTGCGCATCGCCTGGCTCATCAAACGGGCCTGACTGCCCATCTGCATATCGCCCATATCGCCTTCCAACTCGGCCTTGGGCGTCAATGCCGCCACCGAATCGATCACCACCATGCTGACCGCGCCTGAACGCACCAGCGTATCAACGATTTCAAGCGCCTGTTCGCCGGTGTCGGGCTGCGAAATCAGCAATTCGTCAAGGTTAACGCCCAATTTCTTGGCGTAAAGCGGGTCAAGTGCGTGTTCTGCATCGACAAAGGCGCAGACGCCGCCCTTCTTTTGCTCTTCCGCCACCGCATGCAGCGTCAGCGTGGTCTTGCCAGAGCTTTCGGGCCCGTAGATCTCGATGATCCGGCCCTTGGGCAAACCGCCGATTCCCAAAGCAATATCAAGGCCGATTGACCCGGTAGAGGTCGCCTCGATCTCCATCACAGCGCCCTCGGTGCCGAGCCGCATGATAGAGCCCTTGCCAAACTGCCGCTCGATCTGCGCCAAGGCGCTATCAAGTGCCTTTTGCTTATCTGTGCTTTTCTTGTCGGTCATTTCTAGAATATTCGCCACTGCCATTGGTTTCAGCTCCTTATTTCACACCCCGAGAGGCGCAGCAATCCTTGCCTGTGTTCGCTTCTTGTTCTTATATCCCCTTATGAGATCAAAAAGAGAACATTTCAATGTAAATTTTCTGAAACCACGTTGCGCGCTTTAGGTTAACAAGTCGTTTACAGCTTGCCTCGCGCAGCGCGCTATGGCTAGGAAGCCCCGACTTTGGCCCAAAAACAACTGGTGAAACCGAACATGTTGATCTTCTGGAAGGAACGTCTCGTCTTTCTGGCCACGCCCAAGACCGGATCGACCTCTATCGAGACGGCGCTCGAATCATTGGCCCATGTAGCCATTCAGCGGCCACCATCGCTCAAACATATGTCGGCGCGAAAGTATAACCGGCATTTTGCGCCATTGCTGAACACCGATGGAAAGGCGCGGTTCACGACTGTGGCCCTGATGCGCGAACCGATCGATTGGCTGGGCAGCTGGTACCGGTATCGCCAGCGCCCCGACATTCCAAATCCGGCACGTTCCACCAAAGCGCTCAGCTTCGACGCCGCCGCCCAAAGCTATATCGACGGGGCAAAGGGCGGCAACTTGGCCGTCGGCTCGCAAGGCAAGTTTTTGGGGTTGGAACAGGGCCGCACAGCCGTTGATCAGGTTTTTCGCTATGAGGCGATTGATCAATTCGTGCATTTTTTGGAAGATCGACTGGATTGCGAGATCACCTTGCCAAGGTTGAACGTCTCGCCAAAAGCCTCGCTAGAGCTGTCCGCAAAAACCGAAGCGCACTTGCGCGAACGATTGGCGGATGATCTGGCCCTTTATGCGTCATTGGCCTGAGCCCCTAAAGCGTTTCAACCTTAACCCGCAAACACCTAACGCTGCCTGAAATCAAATATTTCAACGCGTTAGGTGATGGTTGATGCTTCA
>JBAUHP010000302.1:0-9337 GCA_049680345.1 Albidovulum sp.
GCCGCATGCGCTCGCAGCGCGGAAATTGCTGCACTCGCGTAAATCCTTACGCCGCTGAGCGGCGGGAAAACCGGTCATTCATGCGCACCGCAGCGAGAACGAAATGCCGAAGGATCAAGGTGCGGACATACCGGACCTATGCAGTTGCGACTATTGCGACGCAGCATTTACTCGCATGTTCTGCGCCCCACATTTTGCAACGAAGTGAATTTTACCAAAGCGGTCAGTGGGTGGGCCAAAAGTAGGTATTCCCAAACCATCCTTTCGCTCCACACGGGGCGCAGGCAAAATCGACCTCGATCGTAACCTACGCTCAGGATCCATTGATTTTATGGGGGTGAATTGGTTCACTGTCGAGAAACAGGTGGTGAACATGAGCGAACTTTTCAGGTTGACCGATGCGCAGATGGTGCGTCTTGAGCCCTGAGCCTAGAACGCTACTCTTCAGCATAAATACGCACCTGTGGAGTCTCTTTGAAAAACGAATTTCACCTTGAATGCCGTATTTTGGGGGCATCCCCTTTGGTTTGCGTCCTGTGTTGGCAGAAATCTGCGCGAAGGCTGGCGATTGATTGCTACGAAATTGGGACAGATTGCCTCAATACCAGCGCGGCTCCACATGCTTTTGCGTAGCCTCCATCTTGACCCGAGAGGAGTCGGGTAAACGCAAAGGGCGAACTGCCCTGTCTGGGAGGACAATCAATGTTTAAAACTGTCACACGCAGGTCTTTTGGCCTGATTGGAGCCGCTGCTCTTGTTTCTATGGGCTTCAGCACGCCAGCAGCTGCACAAGAGCAACTTTCGATCGCAACCGGTGGTACCGGAGGCGTTTACTACCCAATGGGAGGTGGCCTTGCGGAAGTTATCAACAACCACGTCGAGGGCTATTCCGCGACGGCAGAAGTCACCGGCGCATCCGTTGAAAACATGGGTCTGATTGCCACAGGCGACGCTGATTTGGCCATCGCGCTCGCTGATACGGTTGCGCAGGCCTATTCCGGGACTGGTCGCTTTGAAGGTCAACAGTTGCCGATGGTGCGCGGTCTGGCATCGCTTTACGCGAACATGATCCACATCGTGGCGCTTGAAGGTTCCGGCATCACGTCGCTTGAGGATCTGCGCGGCAAGCGGGTGTCGATCGGCGCACCCGGCTCGGGTACCGAAGTCAACACAGGTGCAATTCTTGCAGCGAACGGCATCACCTATGACGATATCGAAGAGCAGCGCCTGAACTTCAACGAGACTGCCGACGCGCTTGGCAATGGCGATATCGACGCGGGCTTTTGGTCTGTGGGTGCGCCCACATCGTCGATCCTGAACCTCGCAACGACACAAGGCATCGTCATTATCGCGCTGTCCGAGGCCGAAATAGACGCTGCAATGGCAGCCAATGACACCTTCGCCAAGACCACCCTTGCTGGCGGGACATACAATGGTGTTGATGCGGACATCGCTGTTTTGGGTATTCCAAACGTTCTGACTGTGTCTTCTGAAATGTCCGACGATCTCGCCTATTCGGTGACAAAGGCGATGTTCGAAAACATTGCGGACATGCAGGCCATTCACCCTGCAGCGAACCAGACAACCGTCGAGCTGACGCTTGCGGCGACTCCGGTGCCGCTGCACCCCGGTGCAATCCGCTATTTCGAAGAGATTGGCGAGACCATTCCGGACGATTTGCGTCCGTGATTGGCACGATATGCGGAGGGAGAGGGAAAGCCCTCTCCCTTCTACTCTGGGTCGTTTTCCCATTCTCTGCGGGGGCGGATACACTGACTGCCACGCGCGAAGACGGCACCGAAATTGCACGGTTTGATGTTCCGGCAGGAACCGAGTGGTGTGTGCTTTGGAACCATTCCGTCAAGGGATTTCCTGTAGCGGACTGCTACGAAAACCAAGACGGTCGGATGGTATTGATGCACGCGCATCTTCCCGATTTTGCCGCTGGTCTGGACCACATCCCCGGACGCGGACGGCAAGTTACAGACGGCAAGGGCGGGTACTTTATTCTCGGGATAAATGAGCCCGTGCCGGGGAACGCGTATATTTTGCGGCCCGGAGCGGGCCTCGTAGACCACCGTTTGCAGGTGGGAGAAACGACTGTTTCCCTTTCTGCCATAGCACCACGCGAACCTGTGCGGATCGCTCTTACAAGGAATTAGCGCCGATGAGTTCTACCACTGAAAACCTGCCGCTACCGCTGGAGCAGCCAAGATTGATCGTGCGTGCGATCACGGTGATCGGGATCGCGCTGTCGCTGTTTCAGCTTTATGCGGCGGGCGTCCAGCCCTTGGGGCTGTTTTTCCAGCGGCCCATTCACCTTGGTTTCGTTCTGGTGCTTTGTTTCCTGATCTACCCCGCTTTCGGGCGGTACAAAACGCGCGGCGTTGTCGGCTGGATCATCGACAGCGCGCTGATTGTCGCGAGTATAGCGGCGGGTGCGTGGGTGCCGCTGAACATCGACGTTATCGCCAACCAGATCTTCCCACGTAACATCGACGTTGTGATGGGCATTGTGACCATGATCGTTGTGCTCGAAGCCGCGCGGCGGGCGGTTGGCCTTGGCATGACCCTGATCGGTGCCTTCTTTATTGTCTATGCTTTTGCAGGCAATCGCGGGGAATTGCCGTTCCTTGCCGACTTTATGCCCGGCATTCTGAACCACCGCGGGTATTCGCTTGAACGGCTGGCCAGCCAGATGACACTTGGTGCCGAAGGCATCTTTGGTATCCCCTTGGGCGTTGCGGCGACATTCGTTTTTGTCTTTGTGCTGTTCGGTGCATTTCTGGAGGTCACCGGTGCTGGCAAATTCTTTATTGATCTGGCCTATGCCGCAGCGGGCAAAAAGCCCGGTGGTCCGGCCAAGGCGGCGGTTATTGCAAGCGCGGGCATGGGGTCTATTTCCGGCTCGGCGATTGCGAATGTGGTCACCACGGGTGCCTTTACCATCCCTTTGATGAAAAAACTCGGCTACCGTCCCGCACAAGCAGGCGGGATCGAGGCTGCGGCCAGCACGGGCGGGCAGATCATGCCACCGCTGATGGGCGCGGGTGCGTTTCTGATGAGCGAATTTACCCAAGTGCCTTATGTCCAGATCGTGCTGGTTTCGATCTTTCCTGCCGTGCTCTACTTTGGGTCTGTCTATCTTTTGGTGCATATCGCAGCCGTAAAGCAGGGAATGAAAGGCCTTCCCGCCGAGGAGCTGCCCAACACCCGCAGAATCCTGGCGGAGGGTTGGCATTTCCTGTTGCCGCTTGTCGCACTTGTGGCGTTGCTGGTTGCGGGCTACTCGCCGATGCGGGTCGGCTTTTACGCGATCTTGTCGATTATCGCCGCCACCTCGGCGCGGGCCCTTTGGACATTTGCACGCGCGGAGCCGACCCTGTCGGGGTTTGTCGCCCTGTGCAGGCGTGGCATCGGCCTGACGCTTGAGGCGCTGGACCTTGGCGCACGCAATGCTGTTGCGGTGTCGGTGGCCTGTGCTGTGGCAGGTATCATCGTGGGCGTTGTCGGTCTGACGGGGCTGGGCCTGAAATTCTCGGCCATGATGATCGCCTTCTCTGGGGGCAATATCGTTCTGGCACTGGTCCTTGTGCTGCTTGCCAGCCTGATCCTTGGCATGGGTCTGCCTGTGACGGCCGCGTATATCGTGCTGATCATCCTTGTCGGTCCTGCCCTGACCGAAGAGTTCGGCATTCCAATCTTGGTAGCGCACCTTGTTGTCTTCTGGTATTCACAGGACAGTAACGTGACACCGCCCGTTGCACTTGCCGGTTTTGCGGGTGCCGCGATTGCGGGGTCCAAACCGATGGAAACAAGTGTTCAGGCATGGAAATACGCCAAAGGCCTTTATCTGATCCCGCTGTTCATGGTCTTCAACCAGCAGATTATTCTGGGGGGTCCATTGCCAATGGTCCTATGGGGCGGTGCCATCGCAATCGTGGCTCTGGTGGCCTTTGCTGCGGTCCTCGAGGGGTTCTTGTTCCGACCAGTCGCACTTTGGGTGCGGGTTCTGCTGCTGCCCTGCGTGGTGGCGGTTTTCTGGCCAAACCTGATGTACGAAATCGTAGGCTTTGTGCTGATCCTTGTCTTGCTGGGTTTGAATTGGGCGCAGGCGCGTCGGGAAAAAGACCTTCCCGACGGTCCGCCATGGTTAAAAACCGCTGCGGACACCTAAGCCTATGACGCTGGTCCGGCCCCTTTTTCTTGCCGGACTGGCGGCGATCCTCAGTTGGGTGGCGGTGCAGAACCTGGTCCTTGGATCTGCCCGCACAGAACTGGACCAAACCCTGCTTTTAACCAAACGTGCTGTCGAGGCAGAAGTCGAGCGTCTTCGATCTTTGCCCGCTGTTGCCGCCGAAGATGTGCGCGTGCGCAATGCTTTGGCGGGGACGGGATCCTTGCAGGACGCCAACGCGTATCTTGAAACGGTCACCGCCCATACCGAAGCCGGTGATCTGTTTTTGATCAATGCACAGGGCGATACGATTGCGGCATCAAACTGGAACAGCCCTGGCAGTTTTGTTGGTCAGAACTATGCTTTCCGCCCCTATTTCAAAGAGGCGATGCAGACAGGACAAGGTAAATTCTATGCCATCGGCGTCACGACCGGCGTGCCGGGATATTTTCTGTCTACCCGGATAGACGTGGGCGGGGTCTTGGGGGTGTTGGTGGTGAAACTTGACCTGCGCCCGCTTGAGGCGATCTGGCGCGCAGCCAATGCGGATGTCGCATTGGCAGATGAGAATGGTATCGTGTTCCTGTCGGCCCGACCTGAATGGCAATATCGCGCGCTGACGCAGCTCACCCCTGATGTGCTCGCGCAACTCGATGCAACGCGGGCCTATGAGGGGGTGGGCCTCGCCAGCGCCGCGCCGATCATGGAGAAGGCGACAGAGCGCGGCAACGCATCCGGGGACGGCTGGATCGCGCGGATTGTCTCTATGCCGTCGACCGACTGGCAAGTGATTGCAGCGCGCGCGACGACGGGATTACAGGTTTTGTCTATGGCTGCCGCTATCTTGGCAGCATTTGCAACACTTGCGATTGCTGCTGCGTTCAAGGCTTGGGAACAGCGACGCCAGATCATCGCATTGCGGCTATCCCAGTCAGAAAAACTTGAATCCATGGTCATTGCCCGCACTGCAGATCTAGCCCGCGAGGTAGTGGCGCGCACGCAAATCGAAGTCGATCTTCGTCAGGCGCAAGAGGCATTGATCCACACCGAAAAGATGGCCGCGCTGGGACGCATGTCTGCGGCGATTGTTCATGAAATCAGTCAGCCGCTTGCAGCGATGGAGGCCACACTGGCAGCGGCGGAACTTGGATTGAACCGACAAGACGCCCCGACAGTAAAACGGCTCGACAAGGCACGGGGGCTGATCCGCCGGATGCAACGTACCACGAAGCACCTGAAAAGTTTCGCGCGCAAAGAGGCCGCCGAGCGCAGCCTGATCGACATCCGCACCTGCGTCGGATCTGCGATTGATTTGGTGGAACCGCGCGCGCGCACGATCGGGGTCGTTCCGACATTTGATGCCCCCCAAACCAGGGTCGAGGTGATGGCTGGCACAATCAGGATCGAGCAAGTTGTGGTAAATCTTTTGCTCAATGCGATTGACGCGGTCGCTGATACGCCTGACCCGCAGATCACGGTCACCTTGACGACCCAAGACGGCCATGCGCGGTTGTGTATCGCGGATACAGGCCCGGGGATTGCCGAAACGGACCTGTCAAAAGTGACCGAGCCATTCTTTTCAACCAAGCTGACGGGCGAGGGCTTGGGCCTCGGCCTTGCAATTTGCAAAGCGATTTTATCTGATTTCAACGGCACCCTCGACATCAGCTCGGGTCAGGATCGCGGAACGCAAGTCTCCGTTATCTTGCCTTTGGCCGTCTCAGAGTCAGAGCAAGCCGCATGAGCGCGCTTATATTCATCGTCGATGACGACGCCGATCACCTGTCTTCCTTGGCTGATCTGATCGAAGCATCCGGTTACAGAGCAGAGCAATTCCAGTCAGCGGCAGAGGCTTTGGCGGACATGTCCGCCGAGCCTGACCTTGTTATCAGCGATCTGCGTATGCCCAAAATGGATGGTATCGACTTTGTCAAAGAGCTGCGGACGCAAAAATACGCCGTGCCGGTTGTGCTGTTGACGGGCCACGGCGATGTCGGCCATGCGGTTGAAGCGATGCGCGCAGGTGCGGAGGATTTCCTCGAAAAACCCTACGATTCAACCCATCTTATGGCAGTTCTTCGCCGCACGCTTGATGCGCAGGCCGCCCGCCGCGAAGTGACCCGCCTGACACATATGCTGGCCGAACGTACCAACGACAGCATTCTTGGCCGGTCCCGCGCGATGCAGCAGTTTCGCAAGCGCATCGCGGCTTTGGCTTCGGTCGATCTTGATGTGCTGATCACCGGGGAGACGGGCACTGGCAAAGAGCTTGCTGCGCGCGCGATCCATGCTGCCAGCAGCCGGGCCAAGGGGCCATTTATTGTGCTGAATTGCGCGGTCCTGCCCGAAGCCATGGCCGAAACAATCCTGTTCGGCCACGGCGAAGGTGTCTTGGCCCATGACGCGAAGGGGCGTGCGGGTAAGCTGGAAACAGCCCATGGTGGAACACTTCTTCTGGATGAAGTCGAAACGATGCCGATGACCATTCAGGCCAAGCTTTTGCGGGTTCTGCAAGAGCGCAGTTTTGAGCGGATGGGTGATCCGGTTACGCGACCGCTGGATATCAGGGTCATTGCTACGACCAAGACCAATCTGCGTTTGAGGGACACTTTCCGCCCTGACCTGTTTTTCCGGCTCGCCGGTACAGAGTTGACGACCCCCACGCTGCACGAGGCTGGCGAGGATATCCCCCTCATTTTTGCCCATTACGCCCAGCTTGCCGCGCGGCGCTATGGCCGCGACGACCCCAAGCTGCCGTGGGCGCTGTCACAAAAGCTCAAGCGTCAGACATGGAGCGGCAATGTACGCGAACTGAAAACAAGCGCCGAAGCCTTTGCACTTGGGCTTTTCGAGCTGGAAGGCTCAGTCGCACCGACGCCTGGCCCACAAACCCTGGCCGATCGCGTTGCCGAATTTGAAGCCCGTGAAATCTCAGCGGTACTGGACGCCCATGCAGGAAACACCCTGCGCACGGCAGAAACTCTGGGGCTCCCTCGCCGGACGCTAAACGACAAGATGCGGCGGTACGGTATTTCATCGGATCCAGAGCGCAGGTGAACAGTCTGTCGATAGATTGCCGCTAACTCTTTTCAGCGCATAACATTTCTGCGCTCTGGACGAATGGCTGGTTCTTCCGCTGCGCGTCAGCACCAAATTTTACGCTGACGCAGCATTCTTCACGCTGCGAGCGCGCGCAGCACGAAGTCCAAATTCACAAATTGGGCTCACTGCGGCCCAATGCGCTTGCAGAAATCCGATCAAAGATGCGCATCTGATAGCGGTCATTCAGCTCAGTGTACGACGACTGGACGTAGTTCATCATCCGTGTTGAGGCTGAATGTCCTCTGCCAAAGCGGCGTTTTTGTGTAAATCGTCCGGTCCGAGGGTGAATGTCGTCCATCGAGTTCAGCCGCCTCCAGGTAGCCAAGCCAGCTTAGCGGTTTCAGGACGTGCCACACTAGAAACGAACAATGATCCCAAAATACTCGGTCTCCCGCGCCAGAGTACTCAACCCCATAAAAGGTCCTTAGCAGTTCCGCTTCGCTTACCCCGCCATGCGCCTCGACATTGATAACGTTGAGCCAAACGTCCCAGTTGCCCGGGGCAACAAAGGGGAATCGCTGCAGACGGCAATGATCGAACTCGAACAAAAACCCCTTTGTCAGTGCAGTTTGCAGGACGCCGGGCGTTTGAACCAAGGCCTCCGCCTTCTTGCTGAATTGCCACTTGCCTTTGACGTGACGCCCGAGCTTCATGGAGATCATCAGCTCATGCAAGACGAAGACGGGGATGACGTCTTCTTCGTTCAGCACCTTTTGGATGCGCAAGAGGCTTTCAGCTGAGTATTCAGGCCAGTTGAAATTCTCAGCAGCCCATGTTGCAAATTTTCGGTTGAATGCCTTGCCTTTCGTCAGGCCGATTCCGTCATTTTCCTGAGCGAACCCAACCGTTTTGAGTACAGCGTCAAGCAGCTTGGAGCTGCCAAGCAATGGATCGGAATCATCAAGTGTTCTTACGTCCACGGATACCTTCCGGTCTTTGGTTTACGATGTTACCTTCCCAACCGTTATAAAGGATCTGAGACGCAACTGTGAAGTCATTCGCTCGCGCGAAGCGGTCACTAAGCCAAGGCGTAGCGAAACCGTGGTGAGAGCCCTCTCTACCAAATGCCGTCCCGCAGCATTTCGCATGAGCAGAAAATCCGGCCTGTTGCGACCGGCCCATAGCTGCCTTTCAGGTAGCAGCATCTGTCTGCAGTTTGCTGCCATTCGCAGTGGATGCAATTTTGCAGCATTTCGCAGGATACGCCAATTTCCAACACGGCATCAGAATCAGCGCTGCCCGTGTCTGCAAAAAGCCCAACGGAGTGGGACGGAGCGTTGCTGGCAAGCGGTTCATCGAAAGGATTGTGTTTGACCACGATCCCTTGTTGGGCTGTCTTTTCGCTTAGCTGTCTGGGCATGCTTATGAGCAGATTTCCGAAATCGATGCAGCTGCCCCGTTACCTAGAACCAAGCGCCGAATTCCGAAGCGCTGGCCTTACGACTGTTGTCAGTGCCGTTGATGACGAACTCTGTCAGATCGCCAGCATCCAGCGCCTTGACGCCAAGGTGGCGAAACGCGTGACGCAGGTCCGGTTGCTTGCCCAGATAGTGCCAAACGGTGCGCATGCCGCCGATGTTGTGGTCCCCCTCCGGGGTCATGCCAAGGGTCAGGCCGGGCAGATAGTTGGGTTTTGCGTAGTCGCTGGCAAACAGCATCGTCGTCCACATGGTGCGCCCTGCACCCTGCTCACGCTCGCAGACAACAAGCCGCTGATGACCTTCAAAGACCAGGCCGGCGAACTTCAGCACCGAGGGCTAAGAGAAGTCTGCCTGCCTGTTCCAGGTGACCGATTTGACGAACCAGTTGCCATCAACCGCGTGGATGCGCGACAGGGAACAGATGATAAAGGGCCAGTTCGGGTCAGGCCGGAAGTAGGTGTGATAGTAGCCGGCGTGATTTTCCAAAACGCTTGTGCTTGTCGGCTGTTTGCGCGTGAGCTTTTCCAGCATCGTGGCCATCATGTCCGGCTTCGGGCCAATCCGTAGTGGGCGAATCCGGACAATCTCCTTGAACGCCTTGGCGTCCAGCAGGATTTCGTATTCATCGACCCCGAAG
>JBAUHP010000303.1:0-4702 GCA_049680345.1 Albidovulum sp.
TGTCTTGCCCGTGCCGGTGAACTTGAGGATGACATTCACTGCCTGCAGGCCAGCCAAATTGGCCCCGCTCTTGTCAATGACCACACGGTCCGGAACCCCGTGGGTGGCAATAGCACCTCTGAAGAAGCGGCGCGCTGCAGCCAGATCACGGCGCTCAGACAGCATAAAATCAAGGGTTTTGCCATTGCGATCAACCGCGCGGTAGAGATAGGTCCATCGGCCTTTGACTTTGATGTAGGTCTCGTCCATTCGCCAGGATTTAGCGGTCTGCCGTTTTCTGGCTTGAGCCTGTGCGGAAATCAAAGGCGCGTATTTGACGACCCAGCGGTTCAGCGTGGCATGGTCCACCGCAACACCACGCTCGGCCATGATTTCCTCGAGGTCGCGGTAGGACACAGCGTAGCGGGCATAGAAAAACACCGCAAACAAGATTGCAGACTTCGGAAATTGCACACCCTTGAACTCGATCATCTCGACCCCCGCAAAACATCCTGCCGCAACTATCTGATAACTAAAGTACATCACAAAACCAACCGGTAACCAAAATCCTTGCGACAGAGCCCTACACCGTCCACTTGGCAACGGTTTTCGATTCAGGCGTCCTTCGCGCGCCCTCGGGAACGTCCAACAACTCCAGCACGTACCTTCTTTGTACAACCGGATGCAGTAAGAGTAACGATTTGGCGACCTAAGGGTGTGATTTGCCGTTCGCGCATCGTCAAAAACGGTCCATTTTGGCTCGGCCAGAAACGTATGAGTTTTGGCCGGGCTTGCACTTTGGTTCTGGTATCATCGCTGAACAATTCTGAAATCTTGGAACCGCTGTGAAACTATCCAGTGCCGCCTTTCGTGGCTGAGGACAGAGCGCATCCGAACAGGGTGCGTATCGAGGTCAAAATGAAAGGAAAAACGATGAAAACCCAAGCTCTTGTGACGTCTTTGATTGCTCTTACTGCCAGCCCGGCATTTGCGGCAGGACATGCGGCGGTATCCGGGTATGCCCTTGCCGATGATGGCGCAACGCTGGTCGTGATGAGCGATGTAAACGCGCCCGGTGAAGTGATGACTTACAGCCTCGCGTCTCCGCTGAAGGCGATTGCCTGGCGTCCGGTGACCGGCGAGTTGCTTGGCTTTTCGGATGGCATGATCGCGACGATTGATCCAATGTCCGGAGAAATGACCGATCTCGGTGCCAAGTTCATGGATGATGCGATGATCGGCGATGGCAAGATGGTCGCCTTTGATTTCAACAACAAGATCGACGCTGTGCGTGCCGTGACATCGGATGGTGACAACCTCGTCTACTTCCCTGAAGGCTTTGGCGATAATGACAAGCGTGCCGGTTCTGTGCGCCGCTTTACTGACCTGGCCTATGCCGAGGGCGACTCCATGGCGGGCACTGCGCCGATGATCTTCGCCAATGCCTATACGAATGCGATCAATGGCGAGACTGCGGGCGATACGTTCCAATATGCGCTGGATGCCGAAACTGACACACTGGTCAGCCTGGCGAACAACGCAGGCACGCTGGAGACCATCAGCAAGATCACCGTTGATGGCGCAGAGGTTGATCTGGCCCCGATGGGTGGCTTTGACATCGTGTCCGCCGCCGAGGGAGAGAATATGGCGCTTGCCATCCTGCAAATGGAAGGCGCTGCGTCCGCAGGTCTATATGAAATCGACCTCGAAACCGGCGCAGCCACGATGAAGGCCGATCTTGGCATGGGTGGCATTACAGGCTTCGCGGCATCGCTCGGTATGTGACATGTAGCCTGTGACGACTGGGTAATGAGTTGATCGGTACCTGTTCAGGATGGCCCCGGCGGCAAGTGATTGTCCTTCGGGGCCGTTTCTGTCAAATAGGTGATGAAAGGGCGCTATTTGAATGGCTTAAGGCACAGATGACAGACCGCAGCGACATTGAAGAGCTGATCGGCAAGGTCGCACTTGGCGACAGGGCCGCGCTGGCTGTGCTGTATGATACCACAAGCGGGAAACTTTTCAGCGTCTGCCTTCGTGTCTTGAAGAGCAGGACGGAAGCCGAGGATGCACTTCAGGACGTG
The DNA here is from genome assembly GCA_049680345.1 of Albidovulum sp. GTDB lineage: Bacteria > Pseudomonadota > Alphaproteobacteria > Rhodobacterales > Rhodobacteraceae > TMP-24. Next base: position 2,064 of record JBAUHP010000303.1, read on the forward strand.
TATCTTCGTATTTGGGCCAAGGCGGACAGATACGCAGTAACTGGTCACTCGCCGATGACATGGCTCATCACCGTTGCGCGGAACTTGGCGATTGATCGGCTGCGCGCGAAGAAGAAAAACCATGTCGACCTCGACAGCGCAGGCGAGCTTGTCGAGAAGCGCCCTGGCCCTGAGGCTGCGAGTATCGCCGCATCAGAGCTGCGCCGGATCAGCGCCTGCTTCAAAGAGCTGCCGCCAGATCGTGCTGATGCAGTGCGGTCTGCCTATCTGGACGGTGCAACATACCAAGCGCTTGCGGACCGCTTTGATGTACCGCTGAACACGATGCGAACATGGCTGCGCCGCAGCCTGATATCTTTGAAGGAGTGCCTTTCGCGATGAGCGACCACCAGGACATACCGGAAGACGAGGCGCTGGCCGCTGAATACGTCTTGCGCCTGTTGGACGCAGACGCGGAGCGGGAATTTGAAGCGCGCCTTAAAGACGAGGCGGACCTGCGTGCGCATGTGCGGTTCTGGGAGGCGGAGTTCTCGACCCTCGCCGATGAGGTGCCGGGTGAAGCACCGTCGCCATCTGTCAGAGCCAGACTTATCGCTGAATTGAGTGTCGAGAAGACAAGCGCAAGTCGCGGCTGGACTTGGAATTGGCTGGCTTTCCCTGCGCTGGCTGCATTGGCCGTTGTCGCATTCCTTGCGCTCAGCCCCATATTGAGCGGCCCAGCATTTGACCCGACGCTGCACGCCACACTGATTTCAGAAGATGGCGCGGTACATATTGAGGCAGGATACGCCCCGAACGGCAATTTGTTCAAAGTGATCCCTGAGCAGGGCATGCCTGCGGCAGGGCGGGATTTCGAGCTTTGGGTGATTGGCGCAGGCGCGGATGCGCCCGTTTCCCTTGGTGTGATCCATGCTGATCAGGAAAGCCTTTTTGAGATCACACCGGAGATCGCCGCCTTGATCGATGGCGGAGTTCTCGCTGTCTCTGATGAACCTACCGGTGGTTCACCAACGGGCGCGCCCACTGGGGCCATTCTGGCAACCGACGAATTCTTTGACGCAGATTTATTTCAGGCGGGCTGAAACTCTTCCAGGCATCACGCCGTGGCTCCTCATAACCGCAAAAGATCGCGGGCAATTATGAGAGGAGACTCAAAATGAAGATCGTATCCAAACTGGCCACCGCCGTTGCAGCACTGACCATTGCAACCGCCGCCTACGCCGAGAACCCGATGGTGGGTGGCGCGCCGATGTTTGAAACCAAGAACATTGTGGAAAACGCGGTGAACTCAGCCGATCACACCACGCTTGTCGCTGCCGTACAGGCGGCAGAGCTGGTCGAAACACTGCAAGGCCCCGGACCTTTCACAGTCTTTGCGCCTGTCAATGATGCTTTTGCGGCCTTGCCCGCAGGCACCGTCGATACACTCTTGAAACCTGAAAACAAGGCTATGCTGCAAAAGGTTTTAACCGCCCATGTCGTGGCAGGTGATTGGTCCGCTGCCGAGATTGCACGCCAGGCGCGCGCCTCCTCCGATGGCTTTTACCACTTCAATGCTGTCTCGGGCGATGCGCTTTCGGCCCAGGTCAAAGGCAACAATGTCTACATCTATGACGAAAACGGAAACGCCAGCCTCGTGACAATCGCAGATGTCGATCAGTCGAATGGTGTGATCCACGTCGTTAACGCTGTCCTTGTTCCAAAATAAACGAAGCAGGACCGTCCGGATGAGCCCGCACTCCCCCTCGCTGGCTCATCCGTGCATTTTCAAAATAGGTGACGCATGAATCGAAGAGCATTTCTCTTGACCACGGGTGCCGCCTTGGCAGCCAAGCCACTACAGGCCGCGTCATGTGGCTTTGAGATTTGTCGTAGTGACGCAGAGTGGCGCGCGCGCCTGAGCGAGAACGAATACCTCGTGTTGCGCGAAGAAGAGACCGAGCGCCCTTACACCAGTCCCTTAAACGACGAGACGCGTGCTGGCACTTTCCAGTGTCGCGGATGCGATCTTCCAGTCTATAGCTCCGCCGCAAAATACGACAGCGGAACCGGCTGGCCGAGTTTCTTTGAAAGCCTGCCGAATGCTGTTGGCACGAAAGAAGATCGAAAGTTCATTTTTCAAGTCCGAACAGAAGTCCACTGCCGTCGCTGCGGCAGCCATCTGGGTCATGTCTTCGATGACGGGCCAAAGCCTACCGGCAAACGGCACTGTCTGAATGGCCTTAGTCTGACCTTTGTCCCTACAGGATGACCAATCGATTTGAATGGGCTGTCGGACGATATCTTCTAGCGATATTGTTTATTGCCGGGGCTGCGCAGAAAGCAATTAACCCCGATCCTGCGCAAGAGCTCTTAACGGGCTTTGGATTGCCGGAATGGCTTGTCTGGCCCTCGCTCGCATTCAACGCATTGGCTGCAAGTCTTCTGATTGCAGGCAAGTTTCTGAGACCAGTCGGCTGGGCGCTGGCCTTGTACTGTCTCGTGACCAGTGTTTTTCATTTTGTGCCGTCTGATCCTTGGCAAATGTCTATCTTCGTCAAGAACTGGGCTTTGGCGGGCGGTTGTTTAATCTTATCAGCAGCGTCGGCCTCAAGGACATAAACCCCCTGCCAAAACATATGCGCCAAAAACGGTCGTTT
>JBAUHP010000304.1:0-1591 GCA_049680345.1 Albidovulum sp.
CAGAAAACAGATGGTCGGTTTTGGCGATACGCGCGGCATCTTCAAGCGGAATATCAAGAAACTGCGCCAATGGCACGGCATTCTCTTCAGCACCCGCCCCTTGCCTGATACGAAAGAAATGGGGCAGTTCCGCCGCACGAATACGGTCACTTTCAAACCGGACATCAAAGCGAATGGTCGGCAACAACCGCCCCAACGTCTCATCCGAGGTTTCGGCCCCGGCCAGCCCGACCCTTTGCGCATGGCCAATCAAGTATTCGTCCGAAAAATCGCACTGAATTTCGAGCAGTTTGACGGTGGCACGGTCCGCATAGAAATCACGCAGCAAATCAAAACTGGAGGTATCAAGACAGATCAGCATCTTGTCGGTCTGGTGATAGTCGAACAACATCCGCATCAACACACGACTATGCCGGCTGCGTTTGGCCAAAGAGGTCTGGACCCCGCCAAGATCGGGTAAAACCGTCGCCTCTTCGTTGAACAGGTATTCGGTCACCGGAATCACCGTCGCACCACGCACCTCATCCACCAACCGTTTGGCGACATGCCATTTCTTGCACGCCACGATCAGCAATTCGCGGTCATGGCCAAGCGTCGTCTCGGCCTCCCAAAACCTGTCGGCAAAGCGGCGGCCGACCCGACCACGCCCGGTCAGGAACTGATAAAGCCCTCTGCCCTCATTGCTGATGGTGAAGGTCACCCCGATTTGGGTGTAAAGATCGCCCAAGCGGCGCTTCATTTCCCTGGCCTCGGGGCTGATCTTGCGGGCGAACAGAAAATCTTGCGCCAGAAGCAGGTCGTAGTGATCATTGTAGAATGTAACGGGCATCCCGTAGTCGGAAAACATCAAGAATGTCAGCGTGCGCGCCTGAATTTGGTCATTGGGGATCAAATGGCGCACGAGGGTTTGAAAAAAGGTCTCATCCGGGATCCATGTGGTGCGGAAAAACCGCATCACATCCGGGCGCGCAGCACAAAATGCAAGGACCTGTTCAAGCGTGCGTCGCCGCAAACACCACCACTGGCTGCCGATCATGATTTGCAGGTCTTGCGGGATCTTGCGCGTCAGCCCAAGGCGCTTTTGGGCGTTCAAACTCCAATAAAACTGGCGTTTTTGGTTGCGTTCTTTGAAATGATGGCGATAGATCAGCCGCTCTTCCTTCAGCCCGGTCCTGATCCATCTGCTTTCAAAAAAATCAAAGCTTTCGATGTAATCAACGTCTGCGGCATCAAGATAATCATGGGCAAATTCCGCCGTCTTGATCGGCATGCAATCGCCCGACAGCATGTAAAAATGGCTGGCCTCCGGAAAGGCAAGCACGGCCGCCTTTGCGGCGTTGAGCGAGGCTTGCACAAGGCTCCACTCTCCCCAGCCGCATTTGATCCGGTGCTTGGCGAAAGTGACATTCGGGTTATCCGAAAGGGCGGCGCGAATTTTGCGGTAGTCAGAGGTGGCCGCGCGCCCATCAAAGTGGATCGCCATGAAATCGCCCGCAGCCGTCAGCCGCTCTGCCTGACGAATAACCCCCTCCGGGTCTTTGTGACACAAAAGAAGAAAGGCAATTTTTGCCATCTTTGGTCCTGATTAAGT
>JBAUHP010000305.1:0-6442 GCA_049680345.1 Albidovulum sp.
GAGGATGGCTATTTTCACTTCGCCGCCCGCAATGACGATATGATCGTCAGCGCCGGGTACAATATTGCCGGACCCGAGGTTGAGGCGGCCCTTCTCGCCCATCCGGACGTGCTGGAATGCGCCGTGGTGGGTGCCACCGATGAAGAGCGCGGGCAGATTGTTGAGGCGCATGTGGTCTTGGCACCCGGCAAGCCCGCAGATGCGGCGATGATCAAGGCGCTGCAAGATCATGTGAAAGCGCAGATTGCGCCCTATAAATACCCACGCCGGGTGATCTTTATCGAGGCTTTGCCCAAGACCCAAACCGGCAAGATCCAGCGCTTCTTGCTGAAATCCTGATCACCATGATGCGCGCGCCCGCGCTCAGGTGCTTGACGCGGGCGCTGGCCTCGCTTACCTCTCGCAACGTCGCGGGTGTAGCTCAATGGTAGAGCAGCAGCTTCCCAAGCTGAATACGAGGGTTCGATTCCCTTCACCCGCTCCACTCCAAATCATGACAAACCGCTAAGAGTAGAAACTTTGCGCGCGTTCGGCCCCTCCGGGCCTGCCAAACCACTGCTTTAAAAGGGCTAGCCCTTCCCCGCGGCGTTTGACGCCAAAGGGAAGGGTCGCTTGGCGGCTACTGGCCCACCACTTTGATGCGCCCTTCGATGTTGACCTCCACCGCGCCCAGCTTTTCGACATAGGCCATCACGTCATTGGCAACCAGACTGCCGCCCCCCGAATTGGTCACGATACGCCCGCCGCCCAGGGCCGCATAGCCATCGCCGCCGCCAAGGATGTAGTCATTGACCGCAACCTTATAAAGCTGATCGGGGTCAAGCTCGGCCCCGCCGATGATGACCGATGCAACCCGTGATCCGGGCTCGGCGGCGGGATCATAGGTTACCTCAAGGCCCGAAACCTGCGGAAAGCGCCCGGCGCCGTTTTCGACCTGACTAAAGCCGTTCTCCAGCGCCAAAAGCACCTGCGCACCGGGCAGTTCGGTCAAGACGGTGACATTGCCGAACGGCAGTTCCGTCAGCATGTCGCGGCGGGTAAGGGTGCTGCCGGCGTCATAGGTCCGGTCCGCCCGGATGCCGCCGCCGTTCATGATCGCGATATCCGCACCCGTGGCCGCGCGCATCGCATCCGCGATCAGGTTGCCCATCGTCGCCTCTTCGGCCCGCACCACGTTTCGGCGCGAATCAAGCGGGCCAGCCGTGGTGCCGATCTCAATATTCAGCGTCTCGTCAAGTTGCTGTTGGTAGCTGTCGGCCAAAGCCTGGGTTTCGGGATCAGGGGTTACATTGGCCGTATCAATGAAGCGAAAGGCCGGCACCCATTTGATCGTACGTTTGCCGTCCTTTTCCCCGACATCCACCATCAGATCGACCGGCGACAGAAACTGCCCGTCAATCGAGGTTTCGACATAGGCCGTCACCCCGTCAAAAGAGGTGGCATAGGAATGATCATCGCCCGACAAAATCACATCAAACGCATGGCTTTTGATCAAGGCGCGGTCATTCTCCATATTGGTTTGCACCACACCCACGACGATATCGGCCCCTTCATCGCGGGCCGCCTTGGCCGCAGCAATTGCCATGTCGACCGTGGGCCCGAATTTCAGGCTTCCGGTTGAGGACACTTCGGGCGAAGTATCTTGTGCCACCGGGATAAGGGCCACTTTCAACCCGCCCAGCTCTTTCATCATCACGCCGCCCACACCTTCAATCGGGCTGCCATCGGCATTGGTGATATTGATTGCCGCCCATGGGTATTTCGAGGCTTTGACTTTTTCGACGAAGTTTTCCGGGCCAAAGTCGAATTCATGATTGCCCGGCACGGCAAGATCGAAAGGCTCCAGATTGGTCAGATCAATGGTGTTTTGGCCCTTGTCGAACCCTGACAGAATTGAAGGTGACAGCATATCGCCATCAAAGAGGTAAAGCGTGTTGGGGTTGGCCGCACGTTCAGCCTTGGCCACGGCGTTGAGCCTGGCAAAACCGCCCCGCCCCCGCTCTTCGGCGAAATTATAGACGTCGCCAACCCCCAAAAGGGTAAGCTTGACGGTTTCGGCGGCCATTGGCGCTGCGGGCAGCAAGGCGGCAAGTGCCAATGCCGATATCTGATGTCTGGTCTTGGGGAACAATCGGGCCATGGGAAATCCTCCGCTTTCGGTGACTGAGGTAATGCTCTTCTCAATCGGCCGCGCTGTCAAAGATTTTGGACCTGCGGCGCAACTTCTTTGGCCAAACAAAGACGGGGCCGCCGCGGTGATCCGATCGCATCGCTCTAGCCATGATCAAAGAACAACGGTCTGATCTTCAAGGATCTTGCCCCAGGTAAAAATCTCAAACGTCCGGTGATCGGGGTCGTAGAACGGATCGGCCAAGATCAACTTCACCACCTCGGCCTTTTTCGCGACCTCAACCACCCAAAGCGCCCCACAAAAATCGCCGTCGATGTCTTTCCTCAGACCGCCGCCAATCAATAACTCTGGATGCGCCCTTGCATAGGCGACATGTGCATCGCGGCGCGACTGATCCGCCCGGATCGCAAGCATTTCCTTATCGTCGGTGAACATCACGACCCATCTTGGCATCTTTTCTCCCTTCACGTTCAATGCCTGCAGCCTAGCGCCGCGATGCGCGTGTCATAGGGCCAGATCAATTCGGCCTTAACGCCAAAACGCAGATTGCCGATGGGGCGCGCGAAAGACACAGCCAATTTTTGTGGGCACATGCGCCAAAGGCCGCTACAGGGCCATTGACCGCCGCCGCATCTGGTTGCATGAGGTTGGTCATGCTGATCTTGAAAATATTCCGTCGCCCCGAATGGGATGATCTTTGTGCCAAAGGCGAAAGCCTTGGCGCACCGGTGGATCTTGCTGATGGCTTCATCCATTTCTCAACGCCTGCGCAGGTGGCCGAAACCGCCGCGCGCCATTTCACCCATGAAAGTGATCTGGTGTTACTGGCTTGCGACGCCGATCTGTTGGGGGCCGCGTTGAAATGGGAAGTGTCACGCAATGGCGCGCTTTTCCCCCATCTTTACCGTGCCTTGCGGCGCGAAGACGTGGTTTGGGACAAGTCTTTGCCGCTGGGTGCCAGCGGCCATATTTTCCCCGAAGGTGTGATGTGACCTTGCTGGAGCGTGTGGCCCTGAGCGCCCTTCACCGGCTGGATCCCGAGCGCGCCCATGGGCTGTCTATCCGCGCGCTGGCTTGCGGGGTGGTGCCCCTGCCCGGCCCCGTCACCTCGCCCCGGTTGGCAACAAAGCTGTGCGGGATGGACTTGCCCAACCCGGTGGGCCTTGCGGCGGGGTTCGACAAGAACGCCGAAGCCTTTCAAGCACTTGGGCGCGCGGGTTTCGGTTTCATCGAGGTTGGGGCGGCAACCCCGCGCCCACAACCGGGCAATCCCCGCCCACGGCTTTTCCGTCTTAGCGAAGACAGCGCGGTGATCAACCGTTTTGGCTTCAACAATCACGGGATGGAGGCGATTGCCGGGCGATTGGCACGGTCGGGTTGCAGGGTGCCGATCGGGCTGAACCTTGGTGCCAACAAAGACAGCGCCGACCGTGCTGGCGATTTTTGCAAAGTGTTGAAATGCTGCGGCGCGCATATTGATTTTGCGACGGTCAATGTCTCATCCCCCAACACCGAAAAGCTGCGCGATCTGCAAGGAAAACGCGCGCTTTCGGCGCTTCTGGCCGGGGTGATGGAGGAACGCGCACGCATGGCGCGCAAGATCCCGATCTTCTTGAAAATCTCGCCCGATCTGAACGCAGAAGAGCTTGGCGATATAGCGCAGGTGGCATTGGCCAGCCGCATTGACGGCATTATCGCCACCAATACCACCTTGTCGCGCGATGGTCTTGCCGGGGCACATCGAAACGAGGCGGGCGGGCTTTCCGGCGCGCCACTTTTTGAACGCTCAACCCGGATCCTGGCCCAGCTTTCCAAGCTGACCGACGGGCAGGTACCGCTTATCGGGGTTGGTGGCGTGGGGTCGGGCGCGCAGGCCTATGCCAAGATCCGCGCCGGGGCCAGTGCGGTGCAGCTTTATTCAGCCATGGTCTATCAGGGCCTGTCACTCGCGGCAGACATCGCGCGCGAGTTGGACGCATTGTTGCAACGTGACGGGTTCACCGATGTATCGCAAGCCGTGGGAACCGATCGGGACGCATGGTTGTGAGCGCCCGATCCCGGCTTGCCGTCCCCCTAGCCAAATCACAAAAAAAGCGCCCGAACCAGCGGCCCGGGCGCAAGTCGCGGAACGAGGGACAGTGAGTAAAGGCTCGGCTGTTCCATGGCCGGCCCATAGAGTATCACTTAGGATTGTAAACGCGGTATGAAAGGGCAAATCGCGCAAATGTGAAGATCAGCGGCCCAGCACCTCTGGCCAATTGTATTTGGCCCGCACCACGATTTTTGCCAATTGTCCGTGAAGCTCTTGCAACAAAGCGGCCCGGTGCAGCAAGAAAAGCCGCCCGTCTTGTAAGAAAAACGCATCCGGTGCGCCTGATTTCGGATCACCAAGCGAAACCGAATAGGTGCAATATCCACCAAATTGGGGGGCATATGCGGCAGGGTTCATCTCAAAATGCATAAGCGCTTCGGGCGTGGAAAAATACCAAATCGCCCCATGCCAGCGCAGCGAAAACTCTGGCTGACCACGAACTGGCCGACCTTGGGTGAAATAGGCCACGGCGTCATAGCCCGAAAGGGCGATGCCTTCAGGCGCATATACCCGCGCCATCTGTTCGGCCCGCAAAGGTGCCACCGAGAGGCACAGCGCAAAAGCGGCCATGATAAAAGCCATGGCCCTCGTCTTCAAAAAAACCATCGACGTCTCCGAATGCCGGGGTGGACCGGCGACGTCTTAGTCATGTCACAAATTGCCGAACGGAAAAAGCGGCCTTCCCGCAAGCGTGAACAAGTTTGACCGAAAAAACATCTACCCGCGCATTAATACCGCCTAGGTGGCGCGTATTGTTGCCGCGTAAAGCCCAACCGCGGCTGCGTTCGAAACATTAAGCGACCCGAAGCCGCCCGCATAGGGGATCTTGACCAGCATATCGCATGTCTCGCGGGTCTTTTCGCGCAGCCCCGGCCCTTCGGCCCCCATCACCAAGCCCACCGGGCGTGATCCAACCCCTTCCAACGCACCTGCCAGCGTTTGCGTGGCCGCACCGTCAAAGCCCAAAAGCACATAGCCCATCGATTTAAGCTCTTCCATCGCATCGGCCAGATTGGTGACCCGCAGATAGGGCTGTCGCTCCAAAGCGCCACTGGCCGTTTTGGCCAGCGCGCCGGTTTCGGGGGCCGAATGGCGCAATGTGGCCACGACCGCGCGCGCACCAAACACTTCGGCCGACCGCAAGATCGCGCCGACGTTATGCGGATCTGTCACCCGGTCAAGCAACACGACAAGCGGGCTGCCTTTGCCGCTGACGCAAATCTCGTCCAACGATCCCCAGGCCAGAGGCTTGGCCTCCAAAGCTGCCCCTTGGTGGACGTTCTCGGCCTCAAGCGGCACATGGGCATCGAATTTACGCGGATCGACAATTTCGGGCTCTACACCGCTTGCGGCAATCGCTTCGGCCAATTTGTCGGCCGCGTTTTTGGTCAGTACCAGCCGCAGCTTGATACGCGCGGGATTGACCAGCGCATCGCGCACCGCATGCAATCCGAAAAGCCAAACGGTTTCATTCGCAGACGCCCGCTTTGCCCGTTCCTTGTCGATCACCCAGCTTGGCTTTTTCACAATACTGTCCCTTGTCAGACCAATGCCCACCTTTCGCCCGATCGCAGCGCGATAGCAAGTCTTCGGCGCCGTGACATTTGGGGAATTTCCTTCTTGACGCCCCCTACCCCCCCTAGTAATCACCCGCTTTAGTGGGCGACGTGCTGCAAGGTGCGGCAGCGGACTGTAACTCCGCCGAGGCGACTCGTGCCTGGTTCGATTCCAGGGTCGCCCACCATTTCCTGCAAAAGCAATGCCTTAGAGAACAGTTTTCCCGGTGCGACAGACTGGTGAGACATTCCCATGCGCCACGCTGCCCATCTTTGCACCTCACGGCACGGCATTTTCTACTTCCGCTGGCCACTGCCCCGGCACCTTCACCCGGCCCGCAAGGCAACCGATATCAAGGTTTCCCTTGGCACCCGATTGCCGCAGGTGGCCAAGCGCCTCTCCCGCGTGCTTGTCTGTGCTGGACAATCGGCCACGATAGCTGCATCGGTCCACCGTATGCGGTACGCAGAAATCAGACAGCACGTCCTTGAGCACTTCCAAGACCTCCTTGCGAAGGCTCGGCAGGATAGCGCGGAGGATGGGCCCTTGCCCGATGACCGCCTTGCCGTCATGCACAGCTCTGTGACGCTCGCCGAGGCCCCTACCGAAGACTTCTTGAGCATCCTCTACCCTGACGGAACAGAGAGCTTCCTGCGCGATTT
>JBAUHP010000306.1:0-5738 GCA_049680345.1 Albidovulum sp.
GCTTGTCGCCCATGTGCTTGTGCATGAACTTGCCCATCACTTTGGCTGGAGCGATGATCAGATCGCCGCGATTGACCGCTGGTGGGAGTAGGTCCAAAAACCGCTATGGAAACGCACACGGCATGATCCTCATTCGCCTTGCAAAAGGGCATTGGCAGCTCATCTTTCTGACGGCGCTGATATTCGCCTTTTGGTCTACGCAACTGGTCTTTCCCCTGAAGATACTTGTTATTTTCCTGCATGAGCTGTCTCACGCCCTTGCGGGCTGGCTGACGGGCGGATCGGTCGCGCAGATATCTATGGAGGCGCGCGAAGGCGGGCTTGCCGTCGTGCGTGGCGGAAACGGATTCATCATCTCTTCAGCGGGCTATCTCGGATCGCTTTTACTGGGGGTAGCGCTGTTTTTGGCGGCATTGCGCAGCCGGGCTGACCGCGCGGTCATGGCTTTTTTCGGGATCACTCTGTTGCTGATCACGGCGATTTATTTTCGCACATTGTTTGAGGTGGGCTTTGGCGTCGCAACAGGTACGGCCATGCTATTGATTGCCTACGCGCTCCCCCGCCCGGTCAATGATCTCTTGCTCAGAATCATTGGCCTCACCAGTATGATTTACGTGCCCTATGATATCTTCGACGACACAATCGCACGCTCGGGTATCCGGTCCGACGCCCGGATCTTGGCCGAAACCTACGGCGGCCCGACCTTGCTTTGGGGCGGGATCTGGCTGATCCTCAGCCTGATCGCCATTGGTTCATGCCTGCGCTATGGCATCGGCAAAAACAGCAATCTTGCCCTTCCCGGGCTGCGGCGGCCCAAGCGCCGGTCATGATCTGCCATCATTGACGCAATTGTGATGCCACCCCAATCTGCGCTGATCTACACTTTGTGCATGAACAAGATGGAGGCGATCATGAAATACGCAACCGGACTATCCCGCCGCGAAGCCCTTGTAGCTGCCGCCAGCCTGCCAATGTCCGCCGCTTTGGCGCTTGGCCCGACAGCCGCGCGCGCCAAGGCTGACATGCAAGGCATGTCTGTGCCGCTTTTCAACCGGTTCCCCTTGGGCGATTTTGAGGTGACAACGCTGCTTGCCGCCACCCGCACCGTCGAAGGTCCCGATCAGATCTTCGGCCTCAATGCCAGCCCGGAAGATTTCGCGGCTGTTTCTGCGGCGGCCTTCCTGCCCACCGACCGGGCGCAATTCTTCTTCACCCCCACTGTGGTGAATACCGGGTCAGAGCTTGTGCTTTTCGATACCGGCACTGACCCTGCGGGCATCACCGCGGCCCTCGCCGCCGCTGGCTACACCCCCGATCAAATCGACACCGTGGTTATCACCCATATGCACGGCGACCATATCGGCGGGCTGATGACCGACGCAGGTGCGACCTTTGCCAATGCCCGCTATCTAACGGGGGCTGCCGAACATAACCACTGGATGGGTGCCGAAAATGAAGGCTTCGACGCCAAGGTCCGCCCCCTCAACGATCAGATCACGTTCCTTGACGATGGTGGCAGCGTCGCTTCTGGCATCACTGCGGTATCGGCTTTTGGCCACACGCCCGGCCACATGGCCTATATGGTGGAAAGCCAGGGCAAAGGGCTGGCGCTGATTGCCGATGCGGCCAATCACTATGTCTGGTCGCTGGCATACCCTGATTGGGAGGTGAAGTTTGACGCCGATAAAGCAGGGGCGGCGGCCACCCGGCGCAAGCTTTTGGGCATGATCGCCGCTGATCGGCTGCCTTTCATCGGCTACCATATGCCCTTCCCGGCCACTGGATTTATTGAGACAAACGGCGACGGCTTTCGCTATATCCCGGCCAGCTATCAGTTGATGATGGGTTAAGGCGCGATCGCCGCGCGACTGACTTAACCCAACCGCGAACGCAGAATTGTCACCGAAGCCCTGTCAAGACGGCGGGGCTTGGTGGCCTGTTTCGATCAAGGCCAAATCCCGACGAAACCACATTGCCACTGCTGTTGTCAGCTGTTGTCGCGCCAACGATTGACCATCGGATAGCGTCGATCCAGCCAGAACGCCTTTTGCGTCAGCCTGATACCGGGGGCACATTGATAGCGCTTCCACTCGGCCCCATACAAAAGCCCCTCAACCCGTTTGACCATGGCCCGGTCAAATCCGGCGTCAACCACTTCGGCCACGGATTGATCGCCTTCAACCAGCCGTTCCAGAATCGCATCCAGCACCTCATAGGGCGGCAGGCTGTCTTGGTCGGTCTGGTTTTCGCGCAACTCGGCTGAGGGTGGCTTGTCGATGACCCGCGGCGGGATGACCATGCCTGCGGGCCCCATCATCCAGTCGCGGTGGTTATCGTTGCGCCAGCGGCAAATCTCGAAAACCCGGGTCTTGTACAGATCTTTCAGCGGGTTATAGCCCCCCGCCATATCGCCGTAGATCGTGGCATAGCCCACCGCCATTTCCGACTTGTTCCCGGTGGTCAGCAGCATTTCCCCGAACTTGTTCGACAAGGCCATAAGCAACAGCCCCCGGGTGCGCGACTGGATGTTTTCTTCGGCCACGCCCGGTTCGGTGCCCTTGAACAGCGGTGCCAAAGCCGCCTCAATCGCATCGCGCGGCCCTTCGATCGAGATCGTATCAAGGCGACAGCCAAGTGATTGTGCCACCGCCGCCGCATCCTCCAGCGAATGGGCCGAGGTATAGTCTGACGGCATCATCACACAGCGGACCATCCCCGCCCCCAAAGCATCCGTGGCCAAAGCCGCCACCAATGCGGAATCGATACCGCCCGACAGCCCCAGCAGGACTTTGGCGATACCGTTCTTGCCCAGATAGTCGCGCAAAGATTCGACCATGGCGCGGTAGTCTTGCTCCCATTCATCCGGCAAGGGTTCCAGATCGGTGCGCACCGCCCGCCAGCCTTGCGGCCCGCCTTCGAAATCAACATGGCGGATGCATTCGTCAAAGGCGGGCAATTGTGCCGCCAGCTCGATCCCGGGGTTCAGAACAAAGCTTGCGCCATCGAAGATCTGATCATCTTGCGCGCCCACCATGTTGAGGTAAACAAGCGGCAGCTTGGTCTCAATCACCCGCGACACCATCAAAGCGACCCGGCGATCATATTTGTTGCGAAAATAGGGCGACCCATTGGGGACAAGCAGTATTTCGGCCCCGGTTTCGGCAAGAGTTTCGGTCACATCATCATGCCAGGCGTCTTCGCAGATCGGTGTGCCGATCCTCAGCGGCCCGATCCGGTAAGGTCCCGAAACCGGGGCGGATGAGAAAAGGCGCACTTCGTCAAAGACCGTATCATTGGGAAGATGGTGTTTAAGGACACGCGCGGCGACCTTACCGTCTTGCAAGATCCAATAGGCGTTAAAAAGCTTTTCCCCGTCCCAATAGGGCCCACCGATGCCCAGCGCCGGGCCATCGGCGCAATCGACCGCCAAAGCTTCGATCCTGGCCATTGCTTCGCTGTAAAAGGCCGGCTTCATCACAAGATCGCGGGTCTGATAGCCGGTGATGAACATCTCGGTCAGGGCGACCATATCGGCGCCCGCCTTGCGGCCCGCCTCCCACGCCTTGCGGGCCTTGGCGGCATTTGCCTCAAGCGCCCCCACCGTGGGGTTAAGCTGTGCAAGGGTCAGGCGGAATTTCTCAGTCATCAGTTCTTTCCCGGTCTTCTTGACCTTCTCTTAGCAGACTGACCGCCAAGGAAAAGGCTTCAGACAATACCCTTGCGATCAACAATCGCCGCCACAGGCCGTCACTATACCCGTCTTGACCATGAGTTGCGCTTGTCATGCATGGTTTGGGCCTTTAGGTTTTAGAACGGCTGGCACCCGGCGGCTGGTTTGGGGAATCACGAAGGGAAGACACCTATGGCGCGTATTGGCGGGGCACGGTTTCTTGCATCAGTCACGGTTGGCATCTTTGCCCTGTCAGGCACGGTCAGCGCGCAAGACGTGGTGACCAAGCAATACGACAATGGTGGCGTCTACGAAGGCACATTCAGGGACGGCAAGCAACACGGCCACGGTATCTATAAGCTCCTCAACGGGTTTGAATATGATGGCGACTGGGTTGACGGCGAAATCCTCGGGCAAGGCAAAGCCACATATCCTGACGGATCTCTTTATGAAGGCCAGTTCCAGAAGGGCCGGCCCCACGGCAAGGGCAAGATCACCTATGCCAGTGGCGGCACATATGAAGGCGATTGGGTCGATGGCAAGATCAATGGCCAAGGCGTTGCCAATTACGCCGATGGATCCAGCTATACCGGTGGCTTTGTCGATGCCCTTCACCATGGCAAAGGTGTTCTGCAAAGCCCCGGCGGATATCGCTACGAGGGTGATTGGGTTGGCGGCACCAAGGACGGCCAAAGCAAGATCACCTATCCTGATGGTGCTGTCTATGAAGGTAGCATCATGCGCGGTCAGCGTGCGGGTAATGGCAAGATGTCCTTCGCGAACGGGCTGTCTTACGACGGCACCTGGGCAAATGATGTGATGGACGGCGAAGGTACGCTGACCGAAGCGAATGGCAATGTCTATCAAGGCCAGTTCTCGAAGGGAAAGCGTGAAGGCCAGGGCCGGGTCACCTATGCCAATGGCGGCAGCTATGAGGGCGGCTTTGTCAATGACAAGCGTACCGGCGCGGGCGTGTTTCGTGGCCAGGACGGCTATGCTTATGACGGCGAATGGCTTGACGGCAAGATGGCAGGCATGGGCAAGATCACCTATGCTGACGGGTCGGTTTATGAGGGCCGTTTTGTCGATGACAAGCCCGATGGCACGGGCAAGATCACCTATGCTGACGGGTCAAACTACGAGGGCGAATGGACGGCCGGGCAGCGCAACGGAAAAGGTATTGCCGTCTATGCCAATGGGCTGGTTTATGAGGGCGATTTCGTCGCCGACAAGAATGAAGGCGAAGGCCGCATCAGCTATCCGGACGGCTATTCCTACAGCGGCACCTGGAAGGCCGGATTGCGCGATGGCGAAGGTATTGCCACCTATGCCGATGGCACTGTCTATACCGGTCATTTCACCAAAGGTCAGCGCGACGGCGAGGGTGAAATCAAGATGACCGACGGCTTCCACTACAAGGGTGGCTGGAAGGGCGGCGCGATTGACGGCATCGGAATTGCCACCTATCCCAGCGGCGATGTCTATGAAGGCAGCTTCAAGGATGGCAAGCGTCAGGGTCAGGGCATCATGCGTTACGCAAGTGGCGAAACCGCCAGCGGCACATGGTCCGACGGTACGCTGACGGAGGATGCCCCAGAAGCCGCGACCGATGGATCAACGGCGGAAAACTAACGCCTCTCAAACCCCGTTCTGGGCAGGGGTCTGAGCTGGCTTTGGCAGTTCCAAGAGACCCGTCTGCGCCACAAGCTTTATGGAATGGGTGCCGTATTCGTCATTACCGTGATGGCCATCATCTGCCCGCAGATTTTGTGGCAGCACACCCCCATCGCCGAAGAGTTCAGCACATGGATCAACGACATTTAACCCACTGGCGCGCATCATCGCCAAAATCTCATCCTTGAAGGCCACCATATTTCCGTCGGAAGACAGCTGTGGGGGCACCACAAGAACGGTGGGGACTTGCCGTGCAATGCGGCGCAAAAGATTGACGTGATGTCGACGAAACGACTCAACATAATGTTGCAACAGCGCCCGAGAGACGTATTGCGCCGCATCATCTTGCAAAAAATCCGTCTCAACGCATTTGTGGCCATCCACCCCGAACATC
>JBAUHP010000307.1:0-2491 GCA_049680345.1 Albidovulum sp.
GACGACCTCGGCGGCGGCAAAGCGGAAATATTGATGCGACGTCAGGCCGGCCCCCAGAACCAGATGTGCCGCGCACAGCAAGAAGAAGCTGCCTGACATCAGCGCCCATGTGCCAACCAAGGCCCCGACAATTGTCAGCACTGCCCCTATGATGAAGCCCGCTCTGCGGCCAAGTTTTCCCATCAACAACGAAAAAGGCGCCGCGGCAAAAAGCCAGGCCAGAGTTTGGAGCGATGCCGGCAACGTCGCGAGGGCCATCGTCGGCGCAAGCATCAGCCCTGCAAGCCCGCCCAGAATGATCAGAATCGGCATTGATGAGGCCAAAATGGCATCCGCGAAGAGCAGGCTGATCAGGTTTCGGTTTCGGGCAAGTGAGGTGACTGACATTCGGGGTTTCCAGGCAAAATGATTGACATCTTCTCTTTTAGCGCCGATGTAGTTTGTCTAAAATGTCAAATGAGCGTCAAAAATGGACACATCTATAACATCTCGTACAATCGACGTCTTGCTGTTTGACGGCGTGAACATGCTGGATGTCTCGGGACCGGTACAGGCCTTCAAGACGGCACGGCTTAACGGGCGGCGAAAATACCGCATGAGATACGTTTCTCTGGATGGAAGCCCAGTGCAGACTTGTTGCGGAATGACTCTGGTTGCGGATGGGGCGCTGGACACCGGCTCAACGAATGCCGACCTGCTGATCCCTGGTGGGCAGGGTGTTGATGAATTGATCAAGAACCAAGCCGTAAGGACAGTTATCCAACACCGCGCGAAGTCCGAAGGCAAAACGCGCCTGATTTCTGTCTGTTCCGGAGCATTGGTACTGGCCGCGGCGGGCGTTCTGGACGGCCATGCAGCCACGACCCATTGGTCGCGATCACTGGACACGCAGAGATACGACAAGGTACTTTGGGATCTCAATCGCATCAGCATTTCGGATGGCAGGATATTCACATCAGCAGGTGTCACAACCGGTATTGACCTTGCACTGGACATCATTCGCCGCGACTGCGGCGCGGCCTCGGCGCTCGAGGTCGCGCGTGAACTGGTCGTTCAACTGCGCCGCACCGGGGGGCAAAGCCAATATGCCATTCACCTTGCGGGGCAGTTCTCACGCGATGACAGCCTGACGCAATTGATCGAACAGATCGTCACCCAGCCGCATCTCGATTGGACGCTGGAGTCCATGGCAAACTCTGCTGGAATGAATGCGCGCACCTTATCGCGCCATTTCAAGCGAAGCCTGAAGGAAGCACCTGCTCAGTTCGTTGAAAGGGTGCGGGTAGATCATGCACGTGGCCTATTGGCCGAGAACATGCCTTCGAAACAGGCTGCCGTCGACAGTGGTTTTGGTGACCTGCAGCGTATGCGCCGGGCGTTTCAGCGCAGGTTCGGCGTTGGCGTCAGTGAATACATCAGCGTTTTTGGATGAGGTTCATCCAAAAACGCTGATGAGCGGGCGTTTCCCCGAGCGCGCCCAGATGGCTTTTTGAAACCTGAATTTGTCACCTATGGCAGATCATAGAACCCCAGGGCGTTTCCATCAGGATCGACAAACTCTGAAAACGTGACCACATTTGGAATCTGAATTGCTTCACCTGTCGCGATGCCTGCTTGGGCGCTTTGGCGTTGAGTAGTGTCCATATCATCGACGAGGAAACGAACGATCGCCTCCGAAGCCTGCTGATCATCCGCCTCAAATATCTGAAACCAGACTCCCGGCGCGACCTTGAATTCCACAACGCCGGGAAAGGGCCTTAGAATCTCGACGTCGGTGCCCAACAGGTTGAGATACCATGTTTCGGCATCAGAGATCGACGATACCGGTACGCCGATTGTCACTTCCTGAAATGGTTCAGCAGCGGCCATGCCAGTCGATACGAGACATGCCGCGGAGGTTCTGGCCAACCAACGCATTATTCCTCTCCCCCGGTAAGGTCTTCCGCGAGCATCAAAGCGTTGCCATCAGGGTCATAGAACGTCGCAGTCTTGACCATGCCTTCGACCACGTCCGTCTCGCCGTCAAATTTGACCTTGGCCTGTTCCATCAACTGCCGCGCGGCGTCCAGATCCGCGATTCCAAAAACGGGCACACAGTTGCCGGGAACCGGTTTGGTGTGCTCGCCCAGACCAATTGTCACGCCGACGGTATTTGTCTGAAGCTCTGACCATCCGGCGTCGTCTGCGTGGTAGATCGTCTCGAACCCCAGTATGTTTTCGTACCATGCGGCACTTGTGTGCCGGTCTTTGACAGACAGTGCGATATTGATTGTGTTGTCCAATGAAATGAGCGACATGGTCTTCCCTTTTGATTCTAAATATACTAACTATACTTTATGGACATTGTATTGTTTGTCAACATCACATCAAGGGCTTGGGCGTTGCCCATATTATCGAACCTGCACGAAGGAGTTGCCGGACGGCAGGCACCATTGCTGGCCGCGACCGGAGCGAGCAGGACCGCTTTCTCGCAAAGCCTGGATCATCTGAT
>JBAUHP010000308.1:0-1789 GCA_049680345.1 Albidovulum sp.
TTGACGACATTTTGCGACGTTTCCTTATGCGTTTCCGTCGTAATAACGCCCCCACACGAATGTCACAATCCATTGGATTTGGCGCTTTTCCCGGGGGGCAGGGTTTTGTAGGGTCGGGGCCAAATCCACGGGGGGGCAGGTTTGAACGCAACTGAAGGCACGGTCACGCCGATGATGGCGCAATATCTGGAGATCAAGGGCCGCTATCCAGACGCGCTTTTGTTCTACCGGATGGGCGACTTTTACGAGATGTTTTTTGACGATGCCGAAGTGGCGGCGGCTGCGCTGGATATTGCGCTGACCAAGCGTGGACAGCATCTGGGTCAAGATATTGCGATGTGCGGCGTGCCTTATCACGCCGCCGAAAGCTATCTTCTGACGCTGATCCGCAAAGGCTTTCGTGTGGCGATTGCCGAACAGATGGAAAGCCCCTCCGAGGCCAAGAAGCGCGGTGCGAAATCGGTGGTCGCGCGCGACGTGGTGCGGCTGGTCACACCCGGCACGCTCACCGAGGAATCCTTGCTTGAAGCGCGGCGCCACAACTTTCTGGCGGCCTGGGCTGAGGTGCGCGATGGGGCCGCTTTGGCCTGGGCTGATATCTCAACCGGTGAGTGTCGGGTGATGATTTGTCCTTTGGTGCAGCTGGCCCCAGAACTTGCGCGGCTGGCTCCCCGCGAGGTTATAGTCAGCGAAACAAAAGAGATCGATTGCGCTGGAATAGTGACTGAATCAGGCGCCGCAATCACCCCTCTATCGCGCGGATCGTTTGACAGCACCGGTGCCGAAAAACGGCTTTGTGATCTGTTTGGTGTTACGGGGCTGGACGCCTTTGGCAGCTTTGAGCGTGCCGAAGTATCCGCAATGGGCGCCATCGTTGAATATCTTGATCTGACCCAGCGCGGCAAGCTGCCCCTGCTGCGCCAACCGATCAGGGAAGCCGCTGGCGGAACCGTGCAGATCGACGCCTCCACCCGGCGCAATCTTGAAATAACGCAAAGCCTTTCAGGCGGGCGCGATGGATCGCTGATTGCAGCGATCGACCGAACCATGACAGCCGCCGGGGCGCGCCTGTTGGAGCGTCGCCTTTCAGCGCCGTCGCGTGATCTGTCCGAAATCCAAGGCAGGCTAGAGGCGGTTCGATATTTGGTGGGCGCGTCGCGGCTGGCCGAGGCCTTGCGCGGCGATTTGCGCAAAGCGCCCGATATGGACCGCGCCCTGTCGCGGCTGGCACTTGACCGGGGCGGGCCGCGCGACCTGGCCGCCATTCGTGCAGGGCTCAAAGAAGCCGGTCAAATCGCCGCGCGGCTGACCGCCCCTGACCTGCCGACCCGGCTGGCAAGTGCAACAGAGGCGCTAACCGGCCATGGCGATCTGGTGGCTTATTTTGAGGCCGCCCTTCTGGCCGAGCCGCCGCTTCTGGCCCGCGATGGCGGCTTTATCGCACCCGGCCACAACGCGGATCTGGATGAAGCCCGGCAATTGCGTGACGAAGGCCGCGCGGTCATCGCAAAAATGCAGGCCGAATTCATCGCGATGACCGGGGTGCAAAGCCTGAAGATCAAGCACAATAACGTGCTGGGCTATTTCGTCGAGACAACCACAAACCACGGCGAAAAGCTGTTCGCGCCGCCCCTGAACGAAACCTTCATCCACCGCCAGACCACCGCCAATCAGGTGCGCTTTACCACCGTCGCCCTGTCAGAGATGGAGACCAAGATCCTTAACGCCGGAAACCGGGCGCTGGAAATTGAAAAGCGGCTCTATGACGGCTTAAAAGCGATGGTTTTGG
>JBAUHP010000309.1:0-5761 GCA_049680345.1 Albidovulum sp.
AAGGCGGGCGAAAAGACGAAGCGGGAATAATTGCCAAATCCGACAAAGCCCGAGCGGTCGGGATAAAGCAGATTGTAACGCTGGAAGGAAAACCAGATCGTCATTCCCAGCGGCACGATCATCCAGATGAACAGCATGATCACCGAGGGCGACAGCATCCATCTTGCGGCTGAGCGGGAATTTTCCGTGGACATGGCACGCTCCGGGGTTTCAAGAGGATCGAGTCTCGGGGACGGAAATCGGGTGGCCCCATACTGGGCCGGGCAATCGCAAAAACGTCGGGAAGTGCAGAGTTGGCCACCGGTATGCGGCCAACCCCGAGGGGCGCGGTTACTGGATGTAGCCCGCAGCCTCCATTTCGTCTTTCACCAGCGCTTGCGCAGCGGCAAGGGCTTCGTCACCGGTCTTTTGACCGGCCAGTGCTGCCGAGAACTCTTGTCCGACCGAATTGCCAAGACCCTGGAATTCCGGGATCGCGACGAACTGGACGCCAACATAGGGCACGGGCTGCACGGTTGGGTTCTGGGGATCGGCTGCGTTGATCGATTCAAGCGTCATCGCGGCAAACGGAACCTTTTGATACTCCGGGTTTGCATAAAGCGAGGTGCGGGTTCCCGGAGGGACGTTGGCCCAACCTTCTTTGGACGCAACAAGGGCCAGATAATCTTTGTTGGTTGCCCAGTCGATAAAGGTCTTGGCCGCTTCTTGCTTGGTCGAAGAGGCCGGTACTGCAAGGCTCCATGCCCAAAGCCAGTTGCCGCGCTTGCCCAGACCGTTGTCGGGGGCCAGTGCGAAGCCAACCTTGTCGGCAACGGTCGAATCCTTGCCGGTCACGAAGGACGCGGCCACCGTGGCATCAATCCACATGCCGCATTTGCCCTGTTGGAACAGCGTCAGGTTTTCGTTGAAGCCGTTCGATGATGCACCGGGCGGGCCGTAGCTGTTCATCAGGTTCAGATAGCTGTCGAGTGTTGCTTTCCATTCGGCACTGTCGAATTGCGGCACCCAGTTTTCGTCAAACCAGCGCGCGCCAAAGGAATTCGACATGGCGGTGATGAAGGCGGCATTTTCGCCCCAACCGGCTTTGCCGCGCAGGCAGATGCCGTATTGTTCGTTGCCCTTGTCGGTCATCGCGGCCGCAGCCTTTTCGATGTCGGCCCAGGTTGGCGCATCAGGCATGGTCAGGCCCGCGGCCTCCATAAGGTCGGTGCGGTACATCACCATCGAGCTTTCGCCGTAGAAGGGTGCGGCATAAAGATTGCCATCAACCGTCAGGCCGCCCCGGATCGCGGGCAACAGGTCGTCCACGTCATAAGATGCAGGCAGGTCGTTCAAAGACGAAAGCCAGCCTTGCTTGCCCCAGATCGGAACTTCATATGTGCCGATGGTCAAGACATCATACTGGCCACCTTTGGTGGCAATATCGGTGGTCACGTTCTGGCGCAGAACGTTTTCTTCCAGCGTCACCCATTCGACGGTGATGTCGGGGTGTTTGGCGTTGAAATCGTCCATCAGCCCTTGCATGCGGATCATGTCGCCGTTGTTCACGGTGGCAACGGTGATGGTCTCGGCATGTGCGGTCAGGCCCAGCGCGCATAGCGCGCTTGCGCCCATCAAGGCGCGAAGTGTCAGTTTCATGTAGTCCTCCCTCGGCATGTGTGAGCATATGCTCGATGCGTGAGCAATTATTCATCATGAGTTACGGCTACGTCAATCAAAAAGTCACCTGCGGCCCCGCAGGTGCGATGCGCTATCGGGCCAAAAGGGCGGTGGCGGTGTGTTCGTCGGTGATCAAGCCATTGAGGATATGGCCGGAAAGGGCGGCGTGGGTGGCGGCCACCTTGTTTGGCCCCGCCGCAAGTCCGATGACCTGCGCGCTGCTGTCAGGCTCTACCCGCAGGCCGCCGACGCGTTCGGAAATGCCCACATCAATGTACCGCCCTGCCGAATCAAACACCCAGCCGACCATTTCACCGATGGCCCCAAGGCGCTGCATTTCCGCCAACTGGGCCTTGGTGACAAAGCCGTCTTTGCACATCGGCGCGTCATCGCCCATCTGCCCGACGCCCAGGAATGTCACATTCGCGGACCTTGCCAGATCGAATACGTTTTGAACCGCGCGCAGCTGGTGGAAAACCGCACGTTCTTCGGGCGTGTCCGAGATAACCGGCACCGGCATCGGGTAATGCGGCGCGCGGATCTTGTCAGCGATCCGCATGATGACATCGAAGTAGCTTGCCGACCCGTCGGGGGCGATATTGCCGACCAGTGAAACAAGCCGGTGTTGTTCGGCCTCAATCGGCGTCAGCGCATCGACCATCGCACGCATGGCGCGACCGGTGCCCAGCGCGATGATCAGCGGTTCGGGGCGTTGCAAGAAGCGTTCCATAACGCTGGCGGCCATTGCCGCTATGGCGCGGTTGCCGTCAGCGCCCTGGCCAAGGCCCGGTGCAACACGGCAGGTCTGTAACCCGAATTTTCGGGTCAGGGCGGCCTCAAGCTCCATGCAAGCGCCGATCTTGTGGTCAAGGCGCACATGGATCAGCCCTTCGGCCATGGCGCGCGACACAAGGCGCTGGGCGCGCTGGCGCGAAACGCCAAGCTCTGCCGCGATCTGGTCTTGGGTCATGCCTCCGACATAGTAAAGCCACCCGGCACGTGCGGCATCGTCTCGCTGGCTTGCTTGGGTGTCGTTTTGGCTCATGTCCCATTCCCTTGCGCCGCTGGTGCCGCACGCCGTGCAATCTGGAAGAAATCGGCGAAGGATGCAAATCTGAGGTCCGGGCGTGCCGCTTCGGGTTCTTGGGCCAGGGGCCGGGGCAGGTGGCTGCCGCCGGTGTAACGCCAGACGGCCATGCCAGCGGCGCGCCCGGCCTGGATACCGTTCAGGCTGTCCTCAATCACCAGCGCGCGTGCGGGTTCCACCCCCATCTTGGCGGCTGCATGTAAGAAAAGATCTGGCGCGGGCTTGCCGTTTTTGACTTCGCTGGCGGTGAACAACCGGTCACCGACATGGCCGTCAAGGCCGGTGATCTGCAAAGACCGGCGGGCCCGCGCGGGGCTGGAGGATGTGGCCACGCACCAAGGGGTCTTGAGGCTTGCTAGCACCGACCCCACATGCGGGATCGCCTGCAATTCCGTCTCAAACACCGCCAAAAGTTTGGCGCGGTAGCTGTCTTCAAAGGCGGGCGGCAGCGTCAGGCCAAAATCGGCGCGTATCACGTTCATGACGGTCGGATAGCTTCTGCCCAGAAAATACTGGCTGACATAGGCCAGATCGACGTGGACGCCCAAAGAGGCAAGCTCCGATATCAGCATGCGGGCGCTGATAACCTCACTGTCGATGAGCACGCCATCGCAATCGAAAATGATCAGCTCAAACGGCGCGATGCGTCCCAATGGTACGGCCCTTCAGTTCGGGATTCGGGGGCCATCAGATGACTGGTTTTAGAAGGTTTGCGCAACCCTTCATAAGAACGGGGCGATGGGCCGGGTGCAATCTGGCGGCGCGTCAGGCCGACAATGGCAGCGCGGCAAGTGCGGCCTGCGGTGGGTAATCCAGCGGATGCAGCGCCGACAATCCGCGCGTGATCAATCTGACTTCGCGCGGCTTCAGGCAAAGCCGTGCTGTGGATGAATAGTTTTCCAGTGTTCCGCCGCTAAGTGCCGGGAACAGGCCAAGAATTTCTTGCCTTGCAGATTGCGCCAATGCATCCCAGGCCTGATCGCCGGGATGGAAGCTTCCGGTGGGAATGCCTTCTGAAAAAACAATCTCATGCTTGGCGAACAGCAGGTGAACATGGACCGCGTCCCCAGCGCCTTGTGCGCGGGTGATGGTGTCGCCGTTGATCAGATGTCGGGCGGTTGCAAGAACCTCATGCTCGCCAAACAAAAGCTCTGCCTCGGGCGACCTGAGCAAGACCGGCTGTTGCGGCGAGACGAGAAGGTCACGCGGGTTGCTGAACGCGCCTGCGTGAAGCCGGACCGGCGCCAGATGTCCATGCGCGGGTACGCATCTTGTGCCGACGCCAAGGATCGGCTGATAACCATTGTCTATGGTCAAAACCATATCGCCAATGCCCAGCGTTTCAACCGGAACTTCGCCGCGTGATGTGGCGATCAGCGTGCCTTGAACAAAAGACGGCAGGCCTACCGCGCGCAGCTCAGCTTCGCTGTCGGTTTGATCGGCGCCCCCCACAGCTTGCGCGGCATCCGCCGCCGGGCCTTCGATCGGACCGGATATTGGTCTGGGGCCGCTTTCCCCGATTACCGGCACGAAATAGACGTTGCCATCGGTGCCAAGCTGATAGGTGTCGTTGGTATCGGCATAAAAATTTCCGTCGCCGCGCCACGCATCTGACCGTCTCCACCCGCCGTTGCCAAGGTGGGATGCGGTCGTGAATGTCGTTTGATCGCCCGAAATGGCATCGCCCGGAGCAACCGCCCCATCGCCAAGTGATACAAGATATCCTGTTGGCATACCCGTCGCTCCGCTCGCAAATTAGGTTTCCGCATGGCTTGCGCCTGATGCGACAATGCTTGGCCAAGGTTAAATTTCTCAAAACGCCAAAATTTTATTTTTATGAGCGGGTTAGGGGGCAGAACCTGCAAAACCGGAGTCCCTATGCTAAGGCGCGACGCCTGAAACATGGCACCTTGCAGATGATCGCCGCGCGGCACGCGATGTTCTGGATCAGATCGCAGGCCGCCCGGCGCCCTAAACGCATCACCCGCTTGCCTATCAATCGGCCAGCATTCAATAGTAACTCATGACAATATGGCCACCGCAAAAAAATGATCTGAAACGCCCGGTGTATCTGTCGCTTGCCTCAACCATGCTCAGGGCGATGCGGGCGGGGGAACTGACGGGCGGCGACCGTTTGCCCACGCACCGCGAACTGGCCTACCAGTTGGGCATCAGCGTGCAGACCGTCAGCCGGGCCTATGAAGAATTGATCCGGATCGGTGCAATCTCGGGCCAGATTGGCCGCGGGACATTTGTGACCGGCACTTTGGCCGAAGGCGCCCCGCCGCATTTCTATCTGCCGGAAGAAGAGCGCAGCAGCCTGATAGATTTGTCCATTCTGAAACCAGTAGGCGACCAGATTCATGTCGACCACATGCGGGCCGCCCTGTCCGCGCTTGTCGAAAATCTGCCCGCACAGGTTGTGCATTCCTTTCGCCCCGCCGACACCGCCCATGTACATGAAAAGACCGCACATAAATGGCTGAGCCACTGTGGCGTGGATTTGCAGGCGCAATCTGCGCTGATCACCAATGGCAATACCTCGGCGATGACGGTTGCACTGATGACCGTGGCCAATCCCGGCGATCTGGTGGTGACGGAAGAGCTTGGCCACCACACGCTGAACCCCTTGGCACGCTATCTTGGGCTGCGCCTGAAGGGGCTTGTCACGGATGATCAGGGCGTTATGCCCGCAGCATTTCAGGCGGCCTGCGCAAGCCAGACCGTAAAGGCGCTTTATGTGATGCCGACGGGGCTGGGCCCGCATTTAACCGTTATGTCGGCAGAGCGCCGGTTGGAGCTGATTGAAATCGCCCGGCGATATGACGTGTTTATCATCGAAAGCGATGCCTGGGGTCCGCTGCAATCGGTTCGCCCGAAGCCTTTTGCCGTGCTTGCACCCGAGCGGACCCTTTACTTCACCTCGCTGACCAAATGCCTGATGCCGGGATTCAGGGTTGGTTATCTTGTGGTGCCGGATGAGCTTTCAAAGGCGGCGCGGAACCGGCATCTGGT
>JBAUHP010000310.1:0-4155 GCA_049680345.1 Albidovulum sp.
TCGTTTGATCAAAATACTCTTGCCCTTTTTGCCCTGATCTCTATGGTTCGTCAAATCATATTGACTGGAGATTCAAAATGGCACAGGCGGCGCATTCGAAATCCAATGAGGCTTTGTGGGAAATGGACCGGGCGCATTCCTTGCATCCGTGGACGAATTTCGGGCCGTTTGAGGAAAGCGGCGCTTTGGTGATCACCAAGGGCGAGGGGTGCTATCTTTGGGACGCCGAGGGCAAGAAATACTTTGACGCCGTGGGCGGGCTTTGGTGCACCAATATCGGCCTGGGGCGGCGCGAGATGGCGGATGCGATTGCCGATCAGGCGATGCGGCTGGCCTATTCCAACACCTTCGTCGATATGGCCAATGATCCAAGCGCGCGGCTGGCGGGCAAGCTGGCCGAGCTTGCGCCGGGCGATCTGAACCGGGTGATGTTCACCACCGGAGGCTCTACCGCCGTTGATACTGCGGTGCGGATGGTCAGCTTTTATCAGCATTCGCGGGGGTTCCCCGAGAAGACCGACATCGTGGCGCGGGATTTCAGCTATCACGGGTCAACCTATCTGGCGCAATCGGTGGGCAAGCGGCCGGGCGATAAGGTGGCGGAGTTTCGCTATAAGAGCGAGGGCATTCACCACCTGTCGTGCCCGAACCCCTACCGCCGCCCCGAGGGCATGAGCGAGGCGGATTTTTGCGACCATCTGGTGGCCGAGTTCGAGGCGCTGATTACGCGCGTGGGGGCGGGCAAGATCGGCGGGTTTATTGCGGAGCCGATACAGGCCTCGGGCGGGATCATCATTCCGCCGGAGGGGTATTTGCGGCGGATGTGGGAGGTTTGCCAGCGCCACGAGATCTTGTTTATCGCCGATGAGGTGGTGACGGGCTTTGGCCGTCTGGGCCATTGGTTCGCAAGTCTGGATGCCTTTGGCGTGCAGCCCGACGTGATCTGTTGCGCCAAGGGGCTGACCTCGGGCTATCAGCCTTTGGGGGCGATGATCATATCGGATCATGTGTGGGATGTGATGGCCGAGGTCGGCGAGCGGTGGTTCACGGCGGGGTTCACCTATTCGGGGCATCCGGTGGCCTGTGCGGCGGGGCTGAAGAACATCGAGATCATGGAGCGCGAAGATCTGTTGGGACATGTGGGCAGGATCGGCCCCTATTTTCAGGCGCGGATGGCCGAATTGGGCAAGCTGCCGCTGATTGGCGATGTGCGCGGGCAAGGCTTGATGCTGTGCGTGGAAAGTGTGGCCGACAAGGTGAGCAAGGCGGTGCTGCCGGACGAGCTGAATGAAAGCAAGCGCATCTCGGATATTGCCGAGGAGATGGGGCTGATGGTGCGGCCGATGGGGCATCTCAATGTGATGTCGCCGCCCTTGGTGATCACCGAGGCCGAGGTGGATTTTGTGGCGGAAACGCTGGAGAAGGCGATTACGCGGGTGACCGATGATCTGGTGCGCGAAGGCGTGCGGTTGGGCTAGGGCCTTGGGGCTGGGGTCTGGGGCTGGGGTCTGGGGCTTGACCTTTGACCTTGGGGTCGGGTTATCTGGGCGGACCGGATCGGGCGGCGTCTCCGGGATATGCGAAACGACGCCCGTGGGTGCTTTCCTGGGATAGATATCATGGCACTTGAAGATGCGAAGAATGAAGTTGATGCGGCTTTCACGCGCAAAACCCAGCGTGGCTATGCGTTCGAGAATGCCTTTGGCGGGGCGACGAGTTTCTTGCGGCGCAGCTACTCAAAGGACCTTGGCGGGGTTGATCTGGCGATCACCGGGGTGCCGTTTGACCAAGCGGTGACGCACCGCACCGGCACAAGGTTCGGGCCGCGCGCGATCCGTGAGGCAAGTGCCTTGCAGCCCTACGATCCGCCCTACGGCTGGCCCACCAACCCGCTGGAAGAGATGAACATCGTCGATTACGGCGACTGCGCCTTTGACTATGCCAAGGTTGCGGATTTTCCCGAGGTGCTGACGGCGCATATGCGCGGGATCTTGGCGGCGGGGGCAGGGGCGATCACGCTGGGCGGCGATCATTATATCACCTTGCCGATCTTGCGGGCCTATGCCGAGAAATACGGGGCGCTGGGGGTCATCCAGTTCGATGCGCATTCCGATCTGTGGCCCGATGACGATATGGCGCGCATCGACCACGGCACCATGATGTATAAGGCAGTCAAGACCGGGCTTGTCGACCCAAAACGCTCGGTCCAGATCGGGATAAGGACGACGACCGAGGATTATCTGGGAATGCATGTCATCGATGCGCGTGAGGTGCATGAGAAGGGCTGTGCGGCCGCGGTGGCCAAGGCCAGGGAGATTGTTGGCGATCAGCCTTGCTATCTGACCTTCGATATTGACGCGCTGGACCCTTCGGCCGCACCGGGGACGGGAACCCCGGTTTGGGGCGGTTTGCACAGCTGGCAAGCAGCGGCATGTTTGCGCGATCTGGCCGGGATCAATATGGTTGGCGGCGATATTGTTGAGGTCTCACCCGCCTATGACACCTCTGGCGCCACCGCGATTGCGGGTGCGCATGTCGCTTATGAGTTGATCTGTCTTTATCACTGGGCGCGCAGCAAGGCGTGAGGCTGAGCTTCTGGTGCGGCCTTAGCCGCTTGCGGCAAGGTCCGCATGATAGCGGTTGGTCCAGTCAAGATTGGTCTGGTCCGACAGCCTTGCAACGCCGGGTTTGACGTTGCGGGTATCGGGTGGCTGCAGGCCGAGGGCGGCGCAGCATGCGGCCAATGCCGCCGCCGGGTCGGCGGCGAGGCTTTCATAGCTTAGGCGCAGCGGGACTATGCCTTGATCATTGAACCATGATCTCCAGGCGCTGTCGTGGTATTCAAGCTGGGCGCGCTTATCTTTTATCCGCTTGAAGTCATACTGCGGCTTTTGCGGCGGGGCGAGCCTTTCAAGTTCGGATCCATCGGCGGCGATGTGCCAAAGACCGGTCTGTTCGGCCTTTACCAAGGAAATTGCCTGCGCGAGTTTATCTTCACGCGACAGATGAATAAAATGTCTGGTGCCCAGAGCCGTTTCAAAACGCGCCTTGTCGGATGCAAGGCCGGGGAAGATCGGATCGAGGAATGCCGAAAGTGCAGCCAGATCTTCGTGCATCAAGCGCAGGCCGAAGCGTTCCGTGTCAGCCTTTCCGGCTTTGATTGCAGCGCCAAGATATGCGGTGTTGAACTTTGCCGCGCTGACCGCCTCGGCGGCGGGCAAGGACCATTCGCGGGCCCATTCGGCCATGAACCTTTGACCAAAGAACGAGTCTGGATTGCCTGCCGCATGCGTCGATGCGAGCAGGTCGCAAAGCAGGGTGCTGCCGCAGCGCGGGGTGGCGCAAAGAATATATCCGTCGGGCATATGGGTCTTCTTCTGGTGCCGGGGTCGGGGGTTGGGTTTGCCATGGCGCCTTGTTGCGCCAATACTTTGAGGACTAACCCAATGGAGACCCCGGACCGATGTCCGGGGTCAAGTCTTTTGTCTTGGCCATGCGGGCTTTGCCCGCAGACCGCGGGTTGGCCCTCTTGACCGCGGCGTGGGCACAGGCCATGACGCTTGCATGGTGCCATTGGAAAAACTTGATCAGATCACCCGCCGCTTTGATTTTCTCGAAGCGAAGCTTTCGGCTGGGGCGGCACCGGCGGAGATTGCCGATCTTTCACGCGAATATTCTGATCTCAAGCCCGTGGTGGGTGAGATTGCGGCCTACCGCATGGCTTTGGCTGATCTTGAGGAAGCCGAGGCGATGCTGGATGACGCCGAGATGCGGGCCCTGGCGGAAGATGAGATACCCAAGCTGAAGGCGCGGATACCCGAGATGGAAGCGCGGCTGCGGATTGCACTTTTGCCCAAAGATGCGGCGGATCAAAAGCCCGCAATTCTGGAAATCCGTCCGGGGACCGGCGGCGATGAGGCCGCACTTTTCGCAGCCGATCTGTTGCGGATGTATCAACGCTATTGCGAAGCGCAGGGCTGGCGGTTTGAGATATTGGAGCAGCAAGACAGCGATCTTGGCGGCATCAAGGATGTGTCGGTGCATATTGCCGGTGACGGGGTTTTTGCCAAGCTGAAGTTCGAATCCGGTGTGCACCGGGTGCAGCGCGTGCCCGAGACCGAGGCGCAAGGCCGGGTGCATACGTCGGCGGCGACC
>JBAUHP010000311.1:0-6532 GCA_049680345.1 Albidovulum sp.
AAAGATGTCGTGCGTCATCCCCTTGTGGCGCGCATCATCGAAGCCTATGAGCGCCATGATGGAGCCGTTGGTTGACACATTAATTGAGGATGCGCGCTGGGCGGCCTTTGGGCTGGAAGATCTGGCGTTATCCGCGATCAAGGCGACGCTGGCAGCACTTGATCTGCCAGCGGGTGGCTATGAGATCAGCTTGCTTGGCTGCAATGACCGGCGGATTGCCGAACTGAATACAGATTTTCGCGGAAAGCCCCAGCCGACCAATGTGCTGTCGTGGCCATCGAATGAACTGGGCGCCGCGCGCGACGGCGACCTGCCCAAGCGCCCCAAACCGGGCGGGGCCACGGGGCCGGCCGAGCTTGGCGATATTGCGATTGCTTGGGAAACCTGCGAAGCCGAAGCCCTTGATCAGGCAATATCGATGCGCGATCATGTGACGCATCTATTGGTTCACGGCACGTTGCATCTTTTGGGATATGATCACACCCGCGATGGCGATGCGGCCTTGATGGAAGGCACCGAAGGGCGGGTACTTCTGGCGATGGGTCTTGCGGACCCCTATGTATCGGCCAGATAAACACCAACGCGGCACCCCGCAACAGGGCCGGCGTCGATACGAGCGGAAAATTTGGACAGGAAAAATGGGCGAACAGTCAGACGATACATCGTTACAACAAGAAGCACCCGACGAGGCCGACAGTAGCGGCCAAGGTGATGGGCCCAATAACGGGCAACGCGGGTTTTTCGGACGAATTTTTGATGCATTTTCTCCCAATGACACGGATGATGAAGACCAAGATGGCGAAGGTCGCCCGCGCGAGGCAATCGGGCCCGCATCGGTCCCCGGCATCGGCAATTTGCGGCGCATGCGGGTCGATGATGTCGCCATCCCCAAGGTTGAAATCATTGCCGTTCCGGTAACCATTGCGATGGATGATCTGGTCGCGGCCTTCCGTGACAGCGGCTTTTCGCGCCTGCCGGTCTTCAAGGGCACGCTGGACAATCCGATGGGCATTATCCACCTCAAGGATCTTGCCCTTCAGCATGCTTTCGCGGAAACCAAGACCCGTTTCAGCCTGCGCAAGCTTTTGCGCCCCCTGCTTTATGCGCCGCCCTCAATGCCCATCGGGATCTTGCTGCAAAAGATGCAAAACGAACGCATCCACCTTGCCTTGGTGATTGATGAATATGGCGGCGTCGATGGGCTGGTGACGATCGAGGATCTGATCGAGCAGGTCATCGGCGAGATTGATGATGAGCATGACGAGGCCGAAGCCGGGCTTTGGGCCGAGGAAAAGCCGGGGCAGTATCTGGCGCAGGCCCGCGCCCCGCTTGAAGGCTTCGAGGCCGAAATCGGCATGAAGCTTGCCGATGAAGAAGAAGGCGAAGAGATCGACACATTGGGCGGGCTGGTCTTCATGCTGGTCGGCCGGGTGCCGGTGCGCGGCGAGGTGATCCCGCATGCCAGTGGTGCCGAGTTTGAGATTGTCGATGCCGACCCGCGCCGGATTAAGCGTTTAAGGGTACGCTTGCCCAAACGGGCCGCTTGATAATGCGATCTGGCTTGGCGCGGAAGGGGCTGATACCGGCGCTTGCCGGTCTGGCCGCAGCGGCAGGACAAGCGCCTTTGGGCTGGTGGTGGCTGACGCTGGGCGCCGTGGCCGTGCTGATCCGTCTGGTGGCCTTGGCCCCCGACCGCCCTGTGCGGGTCGGCATTGGCTGGTGCGGTGGGGTGGGCTATTTCACCGGTACGCTTTTTTGGATTGTTGAGCCGTTTTTGGTCGATGCCGCCCAGGATGGCTGGATGGCGCCTTTCGCCTTGTTGCTTATGGCGGGCGGTATGGCGCTTTTTTGGGGATTGGCTGCGGTTACAGCCGGGCTGGGGCGCAATCCGGCCACGCGGGCGATTGGCTTTGCGCTGGGCCTTGTCGCTTGCGATCTGTTGCGCAGCTATCTTTTTACGGGGTTTCCTTGGGCCTTGCTTGGCCATATCTGGATCGCCACCCCTTTGGGCCAGATCGCCGCCTTCACTGGCCCGATAGGCCTGACCGCGCTGACCATGGCGCTGGCGCTTTTGCCGGTGCTTGGGGTGTTGATCGCGCGCCCGGTGCTTTGCACGCTTGGTGCCATTGGCCTCTTCGCGGTGGTCCTGGCCGCAGGCCAGATGCGGCTTGCGGCGCCCGATACCGTCTTGGCCGATCCGGTGCGCCTGCGCCTTGTGCAGCCCGACGCCGAGCAAGCGTTGAAGTGGCAGCCCGGCATGTTGGATCTATTCCTTGACCGCCAGATGCAGGCCAGTGCCGCACCAGCCGAACAACCGCTTGATCTGATCATCTGGCCCGAAACTGCGGTACCGTATCTTCTGGAAGACGCAGGCCTGATCCTTGAGGAAGCAATCTTCAATTCCGGCGGCGTGCCGCTGGCAACAGGCGTACAGCGCGCCGAAGGGCCGCTTTATTTCAACAGTTTGATCGTGACGGACGCCTTTGGAGCGGTGCAAAGCACCTATGACAAGCACCATCTGGTGCCCTTTGGCGAATACTTTCCCTTCGGCGATTTTCTGGCGCGCTTCGGCATAACCGCATTCGCGGCCAGATACGGGCGCGGTTACACGCCCGGACCCGGGGCTGTGGTGCTTGATCTGGGCGCTGCGGGCAAAGTGCTGCCGCTGATTTGTTATGAGGCGGTGTTCCCCCAAGATCTTAATGCCGCAGCCGAGCGCGCCGACTGGATCTTGCAAATTACCAATGATGGCTGGTTCGGCACGCAAGCTGGCCCCTATCAGCACCTCGCGCAAGCCCGGCTTCGGGCGATTGAACAAGGCCTGCCCTTGATGCGGGTTGCCAATACCGGCGTGACAGCGGCGATTGACGCCAAGGGCCGGGTGACCCAAAGCTTGGCCTTGGGTGAGGTCGGTTGGCTTGATGTCGCGGTGCCAACCGCCTTGGCCCCCACGCTTTACGCCCGCACTGGGGACGGATTGGCAACAATCTTGGTAATGCTAAGCCTATTGGCGCTTGCCCTTTTGCGCGGTAAAAGAAGCGATTGACCTTCGGGCGCACGCGCCTTACGGGTCTTCCCACACCACCACAACGGCTTCCTGGCGTGGTAGGTCAACCCCAATGGAGCACTTTCATGTCCCGTCAAAACTATATTTTCACTTCTGAATCTGTATCGGAAGGCCACCCCGATAAGGTCTGTGACCGAATTTCGGATGCGGTTCTTGACGCCTTTTTGGCCGAAGAACCCCATGCGCGCGTTGCGTGCGAAACATTCGCCACCACCAACCGCGTGGTTGTGGGCGGTGAGGTCGGCCTGTCTGACAAAGCCAAGCTGGCCGATTACATGGGCCGCGTTGACGGGATCGTTCGCGATTGCGTTAAGGATATCGGCTATGAGCAAGACGAGTTCCATTGGAACACGCTTGAGGTCACCAACCTTCTGCATCCCCAGTCAGCCCACATCAGCCAAGGCGTTGACCGTGATGGTGCCGGTGATCAGGGCATCATGTTCGGCTATGCGGTGGATGAAACCGAAAGCCTGATGCCAGCGCCGATCCACTATTCACATGCGATTTTGCGCCGTTTGGCCGAAGTGCGCAAATCGGGCCAGGAACCCACTTTGCGCCCGGATGCGAAATCGCAGCTGTCGTTGCGCTATGTGGATGGCAAACCGGTTGAGGTGACCTCGCTTGTGCTCTCGACCCAGCATGCGCTGGAAAGCCAAAGCTCGGATGACATCCGCGCGATTGTCGAACCCTATATCACCGAAGTGCTGCCCAAGGGCTGGCTGACCGACAAGACCGAATGGTGGGTCAACCCCACAGGTACATTCGTCATCGGCGGCCCGGATGGCGACGCGGGCCTGACCGGCCGCAAGATCATCGTTGATACCTACGGTGGTGCGGCCCCGCATGGTGGCGGTGCGTTCTCGGGCAAAGACCCAACCAAGGTTGACCGTTCGGCCGCTTATGCCGCGCGCTATCTGGCCAAAAACGTCGTGGCCGCAGGTCTTGCGTCCCGCTGCACGCTGCAGGTGTCTTATGCCATCGGCGTGGCCAAGCCTTTGTCGATCTACGTCGACACGCATGGCACCGGCAATGTCGAGGCGGCAGCGATCGAGCTGGCGATTGACAAGGTCATGGATATGACCCCGCGCGGTATTCGCACCCATCTGGGCCTCAACAAACCGATCTATGCGCGGACTTCGGCCTACGGCCATTTCGGCCGCGCCCCCGAGGCGGATGGTGGCTTTTCATGGGAAAAGACCGATCTGGTCGAGGCTTTGAAAAAAGCGGTCTGAGTCCATTCGACATATTCGGCAACAGGGGCGCTTCGGCGCCCCTTTTCTTTTGCGGTCATGCGCGGGTTGTTCGCGGCGGCTTTGGCGCGGATCGGGCAAAGGGGGCCTATTCGAAGGGTGGTTTCGTTTGGCACAACAGACAGCCCGTTCGTCGCAGATGCCTCTCCCAAGCGCGCTGGATCGTGCCACCCTTGGAAGGCACCTTCACACCCGAAGGGGTTGCCCCCTGTCGCGGGCAGGGGTAGAGGCCCCGGATCAACACCGGGGCAAGACGATGAGTGACGATAAAACCGATACCGGGGCCGAGCGGCGCAATTTTTATGGCCGTGTGCATGGCAAGACCCTGCGCGCCAGCCAAAAAACCTATCTGGCCGAGGATCTGGCCGCCCTTAGCCTCAAAGGCATCACCCGCGCGGATAACCCCGAACGCGCGGCGATTGACCCCAAGGCGTTGTTTGGCGACCGGCCCCTTTGGTTAGAGATTGGCTTTGGTGGCGGCGAGCATCTGGTTCATATGGCTTCTCTTCAGCCGCAGGTGGCGATCATCGGGGCCGAGCCTTTCGTGAATGGTATCGCGATGTTGTTGGGCAAGATCCGCGCGGCGGGTGTCACCAACTTGGCCATCCATCCCGGCGATGTGCGCGATGTGTTTGATGTGCTGCCCGAAGCCTCGGTTGCGAAGGCATTCCTGAACTATCCCGACCCCTGGCCCAAGGCCCGCCATCACCGCCGAAGGTTCGTGACGCCGGGGTATTTGTCATTGCTGCACCGGGTCATGGCGCCGGGGGCCGAGTTTCGCGTTGCGACCGACATTCCCGACTATGTGCGCCAGACGCTTGAAGAAGTGCCGCGCGCGGGGTTTGAATTGCTGGATCAAGGTGGCACGCCTTGGGGTGACTGGATCTCCACCCGCTATGAGCAAAAGGCTTTGCGCGAAGGCCGTGTGCCGCATTACCTGACCTTTCGGCGCAGCTAAGAAGCGCAGGGGCGGTCCGGCGCTCAGAATATAATTTGCAAGAATGAAAGCTGCGGGCATGGACCGGCCCTGATGCCTGCGTTATCAGCAAGGGGATCTGAGAGGAGACCATCATGTCCGGCCACGGCGACCCAATTCCAATGACTGCGCGTAAATCGGGGCCCTTGGCGGGGCGGGCCGATGTGCCGGGCGACAAGTCGATCAGCCATCGCGCCCTGATCCTTGGCGCGCTGTCGGTGGGTGAAACCAAAGTGACCGGGCTTTTGGAGGGGCAAGACGTTCTGGATACCGCCAAGGCAATGCGGGCCTTTGGTGCCGAGGTGGTTCAGCATGGGCCCGGTGCCTGGTCGGTCTTCGGCGTGGGTGTGGGCGGTTTCGCCGAACCGCAAGAGGTGCTTGATTGCGGCAATTCCGGCACTGGTGTGCGGCTGATCATGGGCTGTATGGCCACATCTCCGATCACCGCCACCTTCACCGGGGACGCCAGTTTGCGCAAGCGGCCGATGGGGCGGGTGACGGACCCGCTGGCGCTTTTCGGAACGCAGGCTTACGGCCGCAAGGGCGGACGTTTGCCGATGACGCTTGTCGGTGCCGCCGACCCGGTGCCGGTGCGCTACAAGGTGCCGATGCCCTCGGCGCAGGTGAAATCGGCGGTCTTGCTGGCGGGCCTCAATGCCCCCGGCCAGACCGTGGTGGTTGAGCGTGAACCAACGCGCGATCACACCGAACGCATGCTGCGCGGGTTTGGCGCGGAACTTGACGTCGAAGATACCCCTGAGGGGCGCGTCATCACGCTGACCGGCCAGCCCGAACTGCGCGCCCAGTCGGTTGCAGTGCCGCGCGATCCGTCCTCGGCGGCCTTTCCGGTTTGTGCGGCGCTGATCGTCGAAGGCTCCGACATTCTGGTGCCCGGTGTCAGCCAGAACCCCACGCGCAACGGGCTTTACACGACGCTGGTCGAAATGGGCGCCGATATCGAGTTCCAGAACCCGCGCGAAGAAGGCGGCGAACCTGTGGCCGATCTGCGCGTGCGCTTTTCAGGAGCGATGCAGGGCATCGAAGTGCCCGAAGAGCGCGCCGCAAGCATGATCGATGAATATCCGGTGCTGTCGGTGGTTGCGGCCTTTGCCAATGGCAAGACGGTGATGCGGGGCGTCAAGGAACTGCGGGTCAAGGAATCTGATCGGATCGACGCTATGGCGCGCGGCCTCGAGGCCTGCGGCGTGACCATCGAGGAAGAAGAAGATGTGCTGATCG
>JBAUHP010000312.1:0-9353 GCA_049680345.1 Albidovulum sp.
GGTGATTGGCGGCG
This sequence comes from Albidovulum sp., assembly GCA_049680345.1. Taxonomy (GTDB): domain Bacteria; phylum Pseudomonadota; class Alphaproteobacteria; order Rhodobacterales; family Rhodobacteraceae; genus TMP-24. The sequence goes on from JBAUHP010000312.1 coordinate 15, forward strand.
GCTTGCGACGCTTGCCTGACAGTGCATTTCCGGCAATCGCCGCAAGCAGTACAGCACCGCCGATCAGCGTATTGAAGCTTGCCGTTTCGCCAAGGAAAAGCCAGACCCACAGCGGGCCAAGCAGGACCTCGGCCAGCGACAGCAAGGCAAGCTCTGCCGCAGGCAGGCTGCGTGAGCCCAGCGTGTAAAGGATCAGCCCTGCACCCACCTGAAACACCCCCATACCCATGGAGATAGCGCCATCTTGCAAGCTGAGAGCAACGGACAGCCCCGAGAATTGGCATATCCCGAATGTGACGACAACGGCGAACAGACCGGACAGGAAAACCGACGGAAGCATTTCGCCCGTCCGCCCCCATCGCAAAGCAACAGTGAAGACCGCAAAGCCAAATGCCGACCCAAGTGCGGCAAGGCTGCCTTTCAAGGCGACGCTGCCGGACTTATCGGCAACCATGATCGCGATCCCGCCTATGGCAACAGCAATCGCAACCCAGGTTGCAAGGCGTACGCGTTCACGCAAAACGACCCAACCCAGGACAGCAGCCATGAACGGTGCTGTCGCAAACAAAAGCATGGCATTCGCGACCGAGGTGTTCTGGATTGAGTAGATCCCGCCGGAATAGGCTGCAACCAGTGAAAGCCCGGCGACAACAGCGGGAAAGCCGATGCGGCGGATCTGAACAAAGGGGCTTTCGCCCGATCGCACCCGAATGACCACGTAAAGAAGCAGCGACATACTGATCGACCGATAAAGCAAGATCTGCCAGACGACGGCGTCTTCGATCAGGCGAATGCCAAGACCGACGGTTGACCACAAAACCCCGGCCGCAAACACGAAGAGCAAACCGTACTTGTGGGCATCCGCTGTGGAAATGCGAGGGGCCAGAGATGTCATATCGCGCCATTCAAAGTGGTTTCGCCTTGCACGGTACCCTCTTTGGGCGGTCTCGTATCCCCCATAAGCGACATGCGCCGTGTCACAGAACTTGCCGGCAAAGTGTCGATTTGAACAAACGCCGCAACGGGCCGGTGACCAATGGTCGGTTTGGGGAAGCCGCGACGCTGCGACATCAGGCCAGATCAATGGCAGTCAATTGCCCGTCTGCCGATGGGTTCCAGGAAATCCTTACGGTGCCGGAATTGGGGGGCGTTGCATCAGCGCTGCTTCCAGCCACGGGATATCTCCAGAGCTTTTTGGAATGTTTCGGTCATTGCCGTTTGCACCGAATTTGGACTGACGGCACCAAATTGTGCGACTTTTTGCGGGGTATGACCCAGAACATCAGATGCCAGTTCAATCGTCCCCAAACCTGTCAACTCCGGCATCTTTGCCGGACGCACTTCGCGGCCCAGCACATTGGCGAGAAACTGGATGAAATAGGGGTTTGCGCTCATCCCGCCATCAACAAGAACCGGGCCGTCTATCGCGACACAGCGGTTCATCGCACCGATCACCTCGGCGGCCCGAAAGGCAATGCCTTCCAGAATGGATTGCACCAGCTGCGCGGGCTTGTGATCTTGGGACAGACCCAGCCAAACGCCGCGCGCCCGCGCATCCCAGTGCGGGCACCCCAGGCCCGCCAGCGCCGGAACAAAAACAAGGCCGCTGTCGATGGCAGGGGGGGTATCGAAAGCATTGATCTGGGAAAAGTCGGAGAACAAACCAAGCGATTTGGCCCAGTTAAGCGCGGCACTGGCCGTATAGACGCCGCCATCGACGGCAAAGACCGGCGCTTTGCCCTGTTTTTGCCAGGCGATTGTGGGCAGGAGGCCCAGCTCTGGCTGATTGAAAATCTTGGGCCCGGTCAGCATCAGGGCAAAGGCGCCGGTGCCGAAGGTAATCTTGGCCTCGCCCGGCGCGCGACATCCAAAGCCGTAAAGTGCCGCTTGCTGATCCACGACACTTGCCGTCACCGGCAGCTGACCAGAGGCAGTTTGCAATACGCCGAAGTCGCCGGTGGTCGGAACGATTTCGGGCAGCGCGTTGAGTGGCACCCCGAACATCCGGCACAGGGTTTCATCCCATTCTTGGGTCTGCAGGTTCATCAAGGATGTGCGGCTGGCGGTGGTGACATCGGTCACATATCGCCCGCAAAGCCGGTCCAGGAAAAACGCATCTGTCGTTCCCAGCCGCAAATGCCCCTGCTTGAGGGCGTCGCGCGCCGCCGGGATATGCGCGACGATCCAGGCAAGTTTGCTTGCCGAAAAATAGGGGTCAAGCGGCAGGCCCGCACGCGCCAGCGTTTCGGCCTCTAGGCCATCGCTTCGAAGGCGCTCTATCTGATCGATGCTACGGCTGTCTTGCCAGACGATAACGGGTGACAGTGCCTCTTTGGTGCGGGCATCCCAGGCAAGGCAGCTCTCGCCTTGATTGTCGATACCGATCGCGTCGACCTTGCCGGCGGCATCGGCGCAAATCCGGATATTGCGGATCAGCTCTTCAGGGTCGTGTTCGACCCAGCTTTCGCGCGGATAGAATTGTTCATGCGTAACCGAATGGACGAGTTTCAGGTGGCCATCAGCCTCCAGCACCAGAACCCGGGTGCTGGTCGTGCCTTGATCAATACCGGCAATACGCATTCTAGCCTTCCTTTAGCGAGGACAGGGTAACCTGAGCCTCCGGAACGGTTTGCAAAATGGGGGTCAGGGGCAGATGGATGCGGCGTACGGGCCGTGAATTGATACGCCCTTGCCAGATGAGCTTTCCGTTCGACGTTGCCCCAAGGTCCGCTTTGAGGGCGGTGTGAAGGCCGATCTGCATTTTTGTCATCGCCCCTGGCCGGTCGGTTATGGATAGCCGTTGAGGAACGACAAAACCTATTGCCGGATCATCAGCGCGCAGCGCGACACTTGGCACCGGCGCATCATCTTGTCGCGCCAGATCATCGGCGATCCTTCGCGCCGCCGCCACCCCCTCGCGCCAGCATTGGCCCGAGGTTTCAGCCGGGCGCAACAGGTTTCCCGTGGCATAGTAGCTTGGATCAGAGCATTGGCCGTATTGATCAATCACCGGCCCTGCGGTGCCGGAATCCATTTCCAGATGGCTGGACCGCAAAAGTGTTGCTTCTGGCCGGAACTTGCCGGTTACGATCACCCCGTCCGCCTCGATCTGCCGGTCGGTGCGCGTGGCATCGGTAAACGCCACCGCCTCGACCCGCGCGCCACCAAGAATGCGCAGGCCCGTTGCGTTCAGATAAAGCGGCACCCCCCGAAGCAAAGGGTAGGGCTTCACCACCGGGTGGGTCGTGATGCAATGGTTTTCCTCGATCATGGCCACCGGGTGTATATCCAGATGCCGGCAGGTGTTGATGGCCGAGAAGGACACCAGTTCGGTTCCCAAGATGACCGGGCGGCGGAACGGGCTGAGCCCATGAAGATACACCATCGACTGAAGCGCGCCCGTGGTCATGACGCCCAAAGGGCGGTCCCCGCCGATGAACCTTTGCGCCCGGCTGCTTTCGCGGACGCCGGTGCAAAGAACAACCCGCTTGGCCTTGATCTGGGCGTCCCCCAAGGGGGTTGAAAGGCTCAGGCGGCCTTGGGGGTGAAGTGCGCAGACGGTGGTATCGGTGTATATATCGGCACCCAGATCTGTTGCGATCTCAAGGTTTTTACGGGCATAGTCCGGCCCCGTCAAAAGCCGGTGATATTCGCGCAGACCAAAGGGATAATGCCCGCAATGGCGCGGGACGCCCCCGGCTGTGCTTTCACGCTCCAGCACCACGACACGGCGCACACCTTGCCGTTTCAGCTCGGCGGCGAGGGCCAATCCGGCGGGGCCGCTGCCGACGATGGCGACATCGCATTCTTGCGGTATGGAGGCGTCAGACATCGGTCACTTTGCACCCAATCGGTGCATCAAGGCGCCCCTTTGTGATCGCGGCCAGCTCTCCTGTGCAATAGAACCCCTGGCATCGCCCCATGCCGACACGGGTCTTGCGTTTCAACCCCTGCAAGGTGGCAGGTGGCATCGGCCCGGACAATGCGGCCTCGATTTCCCGCCGCGTTACCATTTCGCAATGGCAAACAATGCCCCCATGTCCCGGATCGTGCCAATCGCGGCTGTGATACTCCGACAGGCGCACCGCTGTGGGGGTTTGAGGGGTGGTGATTGCTTGCCCGGAAAACAGATCGTACCCGATCACCCCGGCCACATAGCGGGCGATCCCGAGGGCGGCACTTAACCCGGTCGACCTTATGCCGCCCACCGAGACATAGTTTTGCTTTTCCACATGGGTTATCTGGTAGTCTTGATGCTCAGTTGCCGGTCGTAGACCTGCGTAAGTGGCTGTAACTTCGTGATTTCCCAGATCCGGAAACATCTCGACCCCTTTGGCGAAGAGATCAGACAAGGCTTGTGCATCGGTTGAGGCATCCGTGCGGCTTTCTTGCTCTTCTGCCGTGGGGCCGATCAGGAGGTTTCCAAAGATCGTCTTGCACGCGACGACCCCCTTGGTTTTCTTCGTCGGCACCGGCAATATGATTGAGGACACAAGCCTGGATGCGGATTTGTCAAAAACCACAAACTGGCCTTTTCTGGGTTTGATCGTAAAGCGCGACTGACCGATCAGGCGCTGATCAACGATGTCACCATAAAGCCCAGCACAGGTGATAACCTGCGTCGCCCCGAAAGTGCCGGTGCTGGTGGCAAGCTGCCAGTGCGCGCCGTCGAATTGGCCTGAAAGTACCTCGGTGTTTCGGTAAAGTTCGGCGCCATTGGCCAGTGCCTGAAGCAAGTAGGCATGCGCACTTGTCCACGGATCAATCAGATATTCACCGGGCACCTCGAACCCGCCGGTGACATGGCCTGCCAAATGCGGCTCGCGTTTCAGGATCTCGGCCCTGCCAAGCATCCGCACGTCGTTCACGCCGTTTTCGTGCGCTTTTCCAATAAGCTCGGGCAATGTGGCCAGCTGTTCATCCGACCACGACAACACCAGTGCGCCGCATTTCAAAATGGGCAGCCCAAGGTCTTTGGCAATCTTCAGGTATTCCCGGTAGCCTTGCGCAATGCAGTCGCGTTCAAGCGATCCGGGTGGCGCGTCAAACCCTGTGTGCAGAATTGCGCTGTTACCCTTAGAGGCCCCGTCAAGAACATCAGCGGCCTTTTCCAGAACGACGACGCGGGCACCATCCAGCGTCAAGCGCCGGGCCATCGCGCAGCCCACCACTCCGGCACCGATAATCGCGATGTCAAAGCGACCGGTTGCGGATGTGTGATTGGGCATGTTTGTGCTCCGGAAATCAATTCGGGCTTGGGAAATCCAAGTTCACCTAGCCAAAATCAGAATGAATTATCAAGCGGAAAAGCTGCGATATTGACCATTAGGGCAATAAGGTCATAGCTAAGAAGTTATGTAACGCGCTGTTATTTATGTATATTTAATGCATGATGACCGAGTGGTCAAAAATAGTTGGACAGATTCCCGAAAAAATCCCTAAAGTGATAGCAACATGCCAAAAGGCACAGAAAACATGTCGGGAAGACGTTCGGTAATGACGCCAGGTCTGCGCAAAGCTGCAATAATCGAATTTATCGAGCGCTGTGGGCAGGCCAGCGTCGAGGATCTGGCCAAGAAATTTGCGGCCTCGCAAGAAACCGTTCGCCGAGACCTCAAAATGCTGGCCGATGCCGGGCGGGTGCGCAAGATCCATGGCGGGGTGCGCCGGATCGTACACAAGAAGGAAGGACCTTTTGAAGAACGCCTTGCAACCAACAATCTGGCCAAACAGCTGATTGCCGAGAAACTGACCAAGGTGGTCTTGCCAAATCAGTCTCTTTTCATCGACACCGGCTCGACGACGCTGATTTGTGCCGAAGCGCTTTCGCGCGTGCACAATCTGACCGTCATCACCAATTCAACCCGGATCGCGGCGATTTTTACCGGCGGATCCGGTGGGGCCGATGTCTTTTTGCTGGGCGGCTCTTACCGGAACGATAACGCGCAGACCGTTGGCCCAACAACCGTGTCGGAGGTCGGGCGTTTTCGCGCGGATCACGCGATCCTGACGGTTGGCACGCTGGATGCGAAGGGGGCTGCGGATTTTTCTGAAGAAGAGGCGCAGGTTGCTCGGGCGATGATTGCATCTGCGACGCAGATCTTGATTGTGGCTGACGGATCAAAATTGAACCGCCGCTCAACATTTCATGTTTGCGATCTGGATCAGATCGATAGGCTGATCGTGGACAAGGCCCCAAAGGGCGCCCTCATGGAAGCGCTGAATTCCGCAAAGGTCGATGTTCTTTGAAGCAGCGCCCCAAAAGAGAGTCTTACAGATGCCAAAACTAGCTACGGCCTATGTGCGCATTATCGACCGGGTGAACCGCTTCATTGGCCATATCATGATGTATGTGCTGTTTGTGATGATCGCTGTTTTGCTGTGGTCATCGCTGTCCAAGGTGATTTTTGTGGTTCCGGCATCCTGGACTTTGGAAATGGCGCAATTCGCGCTGGTGGCATATTATCTGGTGGGTGGCCCCTATTCGATCCAGCTTGGATCGAATGTCAGGATGGACCTGTTTTACAGCACCTGGTCCGCCCGAAAAAAAGCGCAGGTCGACAGTCTGACCGTGCTTTTATTGATATTTTACCTCGGGGTTCTGCTTTACGGCGGCATCGATTCAACCCTTTATTCCATCGAATACGGCGAACGCAGCCCCAGCCTTTGGCGCCCGCAGATGTGGCCAGTAAAAGTCGTCATGTGTTTTGGTATCTTCATGATGCTTTTGCAGGCAATCTCGGAACTGATCAAAGATATCACTCGTCTTAGGGAGGGTGACATCTGATGTCCTATGAACTTATCGCCTTACTGATGTTTTCGTCGATGATGTTGATGCTGATGACCGGGCAACGGGTCTTTGGTGCCATCGGTGGAATCGCGGCAATAGCGGCGCTTGCCCTGTGGGGGCCGGGTGGGTCGGACATCCCGTTTTCGGCGGCGATGAAAGTCATGAAATGGTATCCGATGCTGACGCTGCCGATGTTTATTTTCATGGGCTATATTTTGTCAGAAAGCAGAATTGCCGACGATCTTTACAAGATGTTCCATGTCTGGATGGGGCCGATAAATGGCGGGCTTGCGATCGGCACGATCGGCCTGATGGTGCTGATATCCGCGATGAACGGGCTGTCGGTTGCCGGTATGGCCATCGGGGCCACCATCGCCCTGCCGGAGCTGTTGAAACGCAATTACGACAAACGCATGGTGACGGGGGTCATCCAGGCGGGCTCCTCTTTGGGGATTCTTGTGCCGCCTTCGGTTGTCTTGGTGCTTTACGCAATGATTGCGCGCCAACCGGTCGGGCAGCTTTGGCTTGCGGGCGTCTTTCCCGGGCTGATGATGGCCGCACTTTTCATCATCTACATCTATCTGCGCTGCAAGTTTCAGCCCGAACTTGGGCCTGCACTGAAGCCGGAAGAAAACCGCCACACCCGTGCCGAGAAATACCGCCTTTTGCTGGCGGGTCTGCTGCCGCTGTCGATCTTCATTGCCATGATGTTCCCGTTTTTGAAGGGGTGGACAAGCCTTGTGGAAAGCTCGGCGATTGGCGCGATGACAGCTTTGGTCGCAGCGTTTTTGAAAGGGCGGATGAGCTGGACGGTGTTTGAGACTTCCGTTCGCCAGACCCTGGCGATTTCGTGCATGTTCATGTGGATCGTTCTGGCGGCCCTGGGATTTGGCGCCGTGTTCGACGGGCTGGGCGCAGTCAAAGCCATCGACAGCCTGTTTACCGAACAGCTGGGCCTGGATCCCTGGACCATCCTGATCCTGATGCAGCTGTCATTCTTGCTGATGGGGACGTTTTTGGATGACACTGCGATGCTTGTCATCGTCGCCCCGCTTTATGTGCCGCTTGTGGGTGTCCTTGGGTTTGATCTGATCTGGTACGGTGTGCTTTACACGATCACGACGCAGATCGCCTATATGACGCCACCCTTTGGCTACAACCTGTTCTTGATGCGGGCGATGGCGCCGCCTGAAATAAGCATCAGGGATATCTATGCGTCGATCATCCCCTTCGTTCTGGTGATGGTGCTGGCGCTGGTTCTGCTGATGGTCTTCCCGCAGATTGCCATGTGGCTGCCCAATTATGTCTACGGAAAATAAAAAAATCCTGAGAGGCAAACCCATAGGACGAAACCCATCGAGCAACAAAGCCAACAAGGAGGTTAAAATGACAACCAGACGTAAGTTTCTAACCACAGCAAGTCTTGGAGGGGCTGCCGCGCTTGCGGCCCCTTCGGTGGTCCAGGCGCAGGCCCCGATCAAGTGGCGTCTTCAGACCTATTCCGGCGCGCCGCTTGGTGCGCATGTGATCAAACCCCAGATCGAGGCGTTCAACAAAGCGGCAAACGGCGAAATGGAAATTGAGCTTTTCTATGCCGATCAGTTGGTTCCAACCGGCGAATTGTTCCGCGCGCTTCAGAACGGAACGCTGGATGCGGTTCAATCCGACGACGCGACGATGGCGTCGCCGGCTGATATCTCTGATTTCGGTGGCTATTTCCCGTTCTCGTCACGTTACAGCCTGGACCTGCCGGTTCTGTTTCAACGCTATGGCCTGAACGAGATCTGGCAAGAAGCCTATGACGACATCGAAGGCGTGGAATGGCTGGGTGCCGGTGCCTGGGATCCGCTGCACATCTTCACCAAGGAACCGATCAATTCGCTTGCCGACATGGCCGGCAAACGGGTCTTTGGCGTGCCCACAGCGGGCCGTTTCCTGTCGCGCTATGGCCTGATACCTGTGACCGTCCCATGGGAGGACGTCGAAGTTGCGCTGCAGACCGGTGAACTTGACGGCGTTGCATGGTGCGGTTTCACCGAAGCCTACGAGGTCGGCTGGGCCGATATCTGCAACTATGCGCTTTTGAACAACGTGACCGGCGCATGGTGCGGATCTTACTTTGCCAACAGCGACAGCTGGGCGAAGGTGCCGCCACATCTGCAAGAGTTGTTCAAGATCACCATCGATCAGTCGCATTACTACCGTCAGGTCTGGTACTGGGGCGGCGAGGCCGATCTGCGCGTCAATGGCGACAAGCTGAAGCTGACAACCATTCCGCAAGAAGAATGGGATACTGTGCAGGCCGACGCTGTAGAATTCTGGGAAGAACTTGCGTCACGCAATGACCGCGCGCGCCGCGTCATCGACATTTTCAAGAACTACAACACTGTCATGGAGAAAGCCGGGGTGCCGTACCGTTACTCCTGAACACCCAATCAGGGCGGGGTGCAAAGCTGCCTCGCCCTGATCTGAACGCCATATCCATCAATTGCAAGATTGCACAATCTGGCCTGGCAGGCACGGCGACTGCCCATCGGCTGTTGAATTTT
>JBAUHP010000313.1:0-2064 GCA_049680345.1 Albidovulum sp.
CACGGTCGACGCCACGTCCTTTATCAGCGGGGCAAGTGCAAACTTCTCTACAAAGAGTTCCATTTTGCCGGATTCAATCTTGGACAGATCAAGCACATCATTGATAAGCGACAAGAGATGACGGCCCGAGGACATGATCTTGGCAAGATCGTCGACCGCGGCCTCAAAGCCCATATCTGCGGCTTCTTCACTCAGCATTTCGCTATATCCGATAATCGCATTAAGCGGCGTGCGTAACTCATGGCTCATTGACGCCAGAAATTGGCTCTTGGCTTCGGTTGCCGCCTCGGCATCTTGACGGGCGATTTCAAGGTCTTGCTGCCTTTCTATCAAGTCATTGATGTCGCTATAGACCATCACAGTCCCACCATCTGGCGTGGTTCGTTTGCTGATCTTGATCCAAACCCCGTTGATCAGTGCTTCTTCGCGAAACCCCTCGGGACTGCTGTGTTGCTCAATCCGTTCTGCAATCCATTCATCCGGTGACATGGCACCGGCATGGGGCGCGCGCGCCGCCACATGGGCCGCCAAAATCTCTTTGAACGAGATGCCAGGCACCAAATGCTCGCGAATTGTGAAAAAGATTTCATGACAGCGTTCGTTGAACAAAACGAGGCGGTCGTCCTTGTCAAACAAGGCAAAACCGTCGGGGATGGTCTCGATGGCCGTCACGATCATATTTCGATTGGCTCTGGCCTCTTCCTCCAATTCGCGCCGACGTTCTTGACTGTCTTTCAACGCGTGAATCATTTGCGACATGCGCCCGAATTCATCGAGACCCACCGGTGGCAGTTCGATATCTGTATCGCCGCGATTAAGGGCAGCAATTGCGCGATTGACCGCCCCAAGCGGCACAAGAATTCCGGCAAGTGCCCGCCATGCCAGCAAGGTGCCTGCAACCACGATCACCGCGCCCGCAAGAAATGCGCGCCGAACCGCGCTTTGCGCATCTTGGGTGGCAATCTGATTTGTCGTATCCGCCTGTACGCCAAGTTCGCGTGCCAGCGCCTGAAGCGTTTCGCTTACGGCATCAGATTCGATACGCGCCTGCGCAAGAAGCGTGTTTCCGACCACGCGGTTGTCATCGGTATATGCATCTGCAGCCTCTAAAGCCTTGGCATAATATTCCGTTGTTCTTGCCCGCACATCATCAACAGTGTCGGGGGCAAAACGCGCCAGGTCTTCAAGCGCGACCTCAAGATTGGTGCGCGCGTCATTGGCACGTTGTTCAGACAATATCAGCAAAGACAGCGACAGATCCGTTAACCAATAGCGCATCGTGCTAAAGTGCCGTTCGGCGTCGGCCGCGATTTGAAGGCGATGAAATTCGGCATTGGCGTCCTCAACCCGTCGCTGATTTTGCGTCAGATCGTAGGTGGCAAAAAAAGTGCTCAGCACGACTGCGCCCAACAAGACGATCGAAAGCGTGCCAATCCGAAAGGGTATCTTGTTTTCGGCAATCCAACCCGTTCGCATATTCACTTTCTTCATTGGCGCAAAATGATGCTGATTGCCCCGGCAAGTTCACCCAAAGCGCCACCTTCCTTGGGAAAGCCGGTCACGTCGGTTTCGCCCGCCGGGCCCCCGTGGCAGCTCAGACAGGACTCAGTATAATATTCGGGAAAGATCATTCGAAAAACCGTCTCACCATTGGCGGTGACTTCCTCGAAATATGGTGCCCCCTTTTCCCAATCAGCACTTCGAAAGTTCTCATCGATGATCTTGGTTTCCCAATCATCCGGGCGCGCCTTGCGATTGCGCACCAGTTCAATTGGCGCAGTCACCCTAACGACCGCCGCCGCGTTCATCTCTTCGGCAAAGCGTTCGTTCACCAGTCTGGCGAACACCGCCGGGATAAAGCCTTTGAAGCCAACGCCGGGCGCATTGATCGTGCCCTGGCTTTCGTCGATCACTATTTTCATCGCAGCCAATTGAACCTTGATCACCTCAAGATCGGCGTTACCAGCCATCTGTGCCAGCGGCGGTTCACCCCAACGCGATTGATAAAGTGCCGTCATTTCATCCAAAAAGGCATCGCCGGTCAGCCCTTTGTCACCACGTGCC
>JBAUHP010000314.1:0-5560 GCA_049680345.1 Albidovulum sp.
CAGGGCCGCGACCATACACGCCGTGCCATCACCCATATTTTCGCGCGGCTGGCCGAGGCGTCTTTGTTCAAATCCTTCACCCTGACCGCCAATGGGGTTTTGACGCGCAATGAATGCGTGCTGGAAATTCTGGGCGACAATGCCGTGGCCAATGTGGCCGGGGCCGCCTTGGGTGATAATGCGACAGGCCCGTTCTTGCATGATGACACGGTTTTTGTCACGCATGATGCGGTGGGCTGCGAAAGTCGGCAGGTGTTCAAGAAGGTTCTGAAGAACGGTGCCACGGGCGTGTTTCAGGGCAAGATCTTGGTCAAGAACGGCGCCCAGAAGACCGATGGCTATCAGATCAGCCAAGCATTGCTTTTGGATGAGGACAGCCAGTTTCTTGCCAAGCCAGAGCTTGAGATCTACGCCGATGATGTCAAATGCAGCCACGGTTCTACCACCGGCGCAATTGATGAAACGGCCTTGTTCTATCTGCGGTCTCGCGGGGTTTCGCGTGAAGATGCGACCGCCCTTTTGGTGCTGTCATTCCTTGCCGATGCGATTGGCGAGATCGAGGATGAGGGTCTGGCCGCCGAGATTGTCGGACGTCTGGAAGACTGGCTGGCGAGACGGCGTAAGGGATGAGCGTCGGGGCCGAGATACTGGCGACCTACCGTGACCCGGCAGGGCCGGTCGGGCGGTTGCTGGCCTCGGGCCCGCGCGAGGACCGTGCATTGGTTATTGTCATGGCCGCAGGGCTTTTGATGTTCGTGGCGCGCGCGCCGTCGCTGGCGCGTGCGGCACATATCGACCCCTCGGTGCCGCTTGAGGCGCGCCTTGGCATCACCTTGTTTATCATGCTGTTTATCTTGCCGCTTTTGGCATATGGGATCGCGCTTGGCGCGCATATGGTAATGCGGATCTTGCGCTTCCAAGGCCCGGCATCGGGCGCGCGGGTGGCACTTTTTTGGGCGATGCTGGCGATTGCGCCGGCCTCGCTTTTGCATGGGTTTTGCGATGGGTTTGTGGGGCAGGTGGCTTGGGTTCAGCTGCTGGGTGCCGCAGTTTTCGCCGGATTCTTGTGGTTTTGGATGCGCGGGATGGTGGTTGCCTACCGGCGCGAGGGGGCGGCATGAACGGGTTGATGGATGATCTGCGCATATTGTTCGTGCAAAGTCTGCGCGCACCGCAAGAGGCCGCACGTCAGTTGATCGCGATGGGCCTGCCCATGCAGGCGCGCTGGCTGGGGTTTGCCTTGGCCACGGTTCTGTCACTGGTGCTGGTCAAGCTGTCGCTGGCGACCCTGCCGGTTGGCGAGCTGTCGGAGGAGGGGCTGCAAACCGCCGATCCGTTCACGATCCGCTTCGTGATGGAATATGCCCGGCTGATGAATACGCCGGTGGCGAGTGTTCTTATTCAGGCAGGCTCTATCCTTGTGTTGGTGGGGGCTGTCGGGTTTGGCGGCAGGCTGTTTGGCGGGCATGGCAGGCTTGCGGATGCCTTGTTGCTGACAGTCTGGCTGGATCTGATGATGTCGGTTTTTGTCGCGGCGCAATTGCTGTTGTTGTTTGCCTTGCCCCCGGCCGCGATTTTGCTTTCCTATGTGGCAAAGGTGTTTTTCATCTGGCTTTTGGTGAATTTCACCGCCGCCTTGCACGGTTTCAAAAACCTCTTTGCGGTGTTGGGCGGGATGATTGCGATCTTTGCATTGGTGGTGGTTGTCTTGGGCGTTATCTTGGCAATCTTGGGCGTTACCCCGCCGGAAGGATCGATTTGATCATGTATGATGTGGATAAAATTCGCGCCGATTTCCCAATTCTGTCGCGTGAGGTGAACGGCAAGCCCTTGGTCTATCTGGACAATGGTGCAAGTGCGCAAAAGCCGCGCGTGGTGATTGACGCCATGACCCGTGCTTATGAGGCAGAATATGCCAATGTGCATCGCGGCCTGCACTTTTTATCCAATCTTGCGACGGACAAATACGAATCCGTGCGCGGTATCGTGGCGCGGTTCTTAGGCGCGCCAGACCCCGATGAAATCGTATTTTCCACCGGCACGACCGAGGCGATCAACCTGATCTCTTACGGCTGGGCGGCCCCCCGGATGGCAGCGGGCGATGAAATTGTGCTGTCGGTGCTGGAGCATCACGCCAATATCGTGCCGTGGCATTTCTTGCGCGAACGGCAAGGCGTGGTGCTTAAATGGGTGGAACCCGAATTGGATGGGTCCCTTGACCCGCAAAAAGTAATAGACGCGATCGGCCCCAAGACCCGGCTGGTTGCGGTGACGCAGATGTCGAATGTCACCGGCACCCGTGTCGATGTGGCCGCGATCTGCAAAGGTGCGCGCGCCAAGGGCGTGCCAGTGCTTGTGGACGGCTCGCAAGGGGCGGTGCATGGCCCGGTTTCGGTCAAGGATATGGGCTGCGACTTTTATGCGATCACCGGGCATAAGCTTTACGGTCCTTCGGGATCGGGTGCTATCTGGATCGCCAAGGAGCGGATGGCAGAGATGCGCCCCTTCTTGGGCGGCGGCGACATGATCCGTGAGGTCAGCCGCGAGGCGGTCAGCTATGCCGATCCGCCGATGAAGTTTGAGGCAGGCACACCCGGCATTGTGCAGCAAATCGGCATGGGTGTGGCGCTTGAATATCTGATGGCCTTGGGGATGGAGAATGTCGCGAACCATGAGGCGGCGCTGAGGGATTATGCCGAGGCGCGCTTCAAGGGGCTGAACTGGGTGAATATCCAAGGCACCGCGAAAAACAAGGGTGCGATCTTTTCATTCACGCTGCAGGGGGCGGCGCATGCGCATGATATTTCTACCGTGCTGGATAAGAAGGGCGTGGCCGTGCGCGCAGGCACGCATTGCGCGATGCCCTTGATGCAGCATCTTGGCGTCAATGCCACGTGCCGCGCCTCTTTCGGGCTTTATAACACCAAGGCCGAAGTTGATACGCTGATCGAGGCGTTGGAGCTTTGCCACGATCTGTTCGGATAGCCGCGCGTCAAAGTCCAGATGGGGTCAGGCGGGGTTTCAGCCCCGCCTTTTTCATTCTTCAGAACGAATATTTCAGCGCGAATATACCGGCGGTATCTTGAAAGCCCGCGCGGTTGCCGTAGTTTTGCGCATGAACCAGCTCTACCGCCAGTTCAAGACCGGGGGCCAGTGGGCGCTGGTAGCTGACCGAGATGTCCATCTGCCGGTCGGTTGGCGACAAATCAAGGTCGATCGGGGTGAATATGCTGCGGCCAGAGCGCCCGGTAACCGGCAAGATCATCTGGGCGCTGCCCGAAGTGACCGCCATTGGCATTGAAATTCCCAAGGCCAGCTTGTCGCCATCGGTGAACACGCTGCGATTGCCAAAGCCAAGTTTGAGGCTGTTGAAGCCCGCAGTGGATACGTCCGACAAGATTGCCTGACTGCCAAGATCGGCCAGACCAAATTCACCGCCAAGGGTGAAAAAGCCAGATTTGCCAACCTCTTGCGACAAGCCAACCTGGAGCGAAACCATATTGGCCCCAGCGTCGCCGTCAGTGCCGCCAAAGCCCATGACCGATCCGTCATCATGCGCAAGCTTCACCCCAACCTCGACTCGCGTCGGGCCATCGGT
Source organism: Albidovulum sp. (assembly GCA_049680345.1). Lineage (GTDB taxonomy): Bacteria > Pseudomonadota > Alphaproteobacteria > Rhodobacterales > Rhodobacteraceae > TMP-24. The sequence continues at coordinate 3,599 of JBAUHP010000314.1, forward strand.
GATCGCCTTGGTCAGGTTCACACCGTAGCTGCCGCCATCCGAGCCCGGCATCAAGACATCGGCGCGCAAGACATTGGAAGGGTCGCGCACCGCATAGCTTTGGCCGCTGAAGCCCGCGAAAGGATCATTGATACTGGCCTGAAGGCTTGCCCGTTCCAGCCCCAGATCGGCGGAAAGCGACCGGATCATCAGCTGCGATGCAAGCGGCGGTGGTGCCGAGCTTGCGGTAAGATCGACCGCTGGTTTGCTGAAACCGCCGTTCAAAGCGTCGGAAAAGACCACATCGACCCCGGTCAGACTGTGGGCCACGGCATTGCCGAAGGCCGAACCGGATTGGATCACCGGCTGGTCGATAACCTGTACCGCGCCGCCCGGCAGGCTCATCTGTGACGCGCCGATGGGCAAAAGCGCCGCGGCTACATCCAGAAAGCCGACACCGTAGTCGAAGGAATACCCCTTGTTGAACCCGGTCGCGAGTTCGACGGTGCCATCGGGCGTGAAGAATTTGTTATCCGCCGATGCCAGCAATCTTACGCGCAGCTGGTGCGGGGACAGCGCGGGAAATGCCCCGGCCAGAAGCGCCAAAGCGCCCGAAACCTGCGGCGCCGCGAAAGACGATCCGACCCCGAAATTGTCGATCGTCGTGTTATTGGTTGCTTTCGGTCCCGACCAGGCACCATCGGCCAAAATGCACCAGCGCGCAGCCTCCAGACAGCTGGATGATTGCATGGTCACCGAACCGACATTGCCCGCGCCGTTCATGACCGGCGTGGCATTGGCCACGGCGATCCAGCCCGCCTCCAGCGAAGGGTCGATATAGGGCAGGGCATCCATCAGCGTGGAATGGGATTTCGTCGTGTCATTGGAAACCGCAAAGACAACAACGCCTTGGTTGGCATAGCTGCGAAGCGCGTTGAGGTAAGTTTGCCCCGGTGCATTGCCAAAGACCGCGTTGAAAGATGTTGCGCTGATGTCCAACCCGTCAAAGCCCCAGGAATTGTTTTGTGCAACAGCACCTGCAATACGGGCCGCATTGGTAGCGGCCGTTGCAGTGGCATCGTTGGCAAAGCTGCCGAAAAGCAGGTTCGCATCCGGGGCTACCCCGACGAAAGAAGCATTGTTACCCGCGATGATCGCGGCCACCAGCGTGCCGTGATCGGAAGAAGCGGCCGTGGGGGTGGGATTGTCGATATCGGTGATGGTCTTGCCCGCAAAGACGTCATGGTTGATGTTCAATCCGGTATCGACGACACTGATCGTCTGACCCGCCCCCCTCAGCCCCAAAGCATGTGCATAGACCACGCCTGAATTCGCCAATGGATCGCTGCGATATACGGTGCTGCTGCCGCTGAATGTCCATCCGGTTTTTTGCTGACTGTAGGGCAGGGTTGCGAGCAGCGCATTTGCCGCCGCCACGACGGCGGGGCTAAAGGATGTCAGCCCGCTGAACGATGTGGTCAAAACCGACGGGGCCGCTGGTGTGGGCGGGGCACTGGACGGCGCGTAGTTATAGCCCGGGATCAGGCCGCCAATAACATTTGCAAAACTGGTGTCACCCCCGCCACCGCCGCAGGCCGACAAAGCCGCGATACAGCTTGTGGCCAGGATAAGCCGCCTAAGGCGCGCGCCGCGAGAAGGGGCCATAATGATGGTGGATCTGGTTGCGTCGCTGCCAATACTCATATTGTCTCCAAGCTCGGATAATAATGTCTGGGTTTACTTTTAGTTTAGTTTCACGATCTGCAAAGAAGTAAATCGTTTTGCTCCGATTTTGTATTTGCACGCGTGATGGATATACCAAAATTACCAGATGTAGTTCTTGTCGCTTCTGGCCGATTGAGGCGTTGAAACCCTTTCGGCAAGCGGTTATAGAAACCAGCGTCGCGCACCCGTAGCTCAGCTGGATAGAGCGCTGCCCTCCGAAGGCAGAGGTCACTGGTTCGAATCCAGTCGGGTGCACCA
>JBAUHP010000315.1:0-5051 GCA_049680345.1 Albidovulum sp.
CGGGCGAGGCCGCGCGCTTTGCCCTTGAAACCGGCGTGGACGCCATGGCGGTTTCGGTCGGCAACGTGCACCTTCAGCAAGATAAAGAGGGCTGCCTGGACGAAGCCCGCATCCGCGCCATCGAAGCTGTGACAACCGTACCGCTGGTGATCCATGGCGGATCTGGCGTGCCGGTCGCACAGCGCACCGCCCTGGCCCGCGGTTCAGCCGTTTGCAAGTTCAACATCGGAACCGAATTGCGCATGGCATTCGGCGCAGCCCTGCGCGACGCTGTGAACAAGGACCCCGCACGGTTCGACCGCGTCCAGATCCTTAGAGAAACCCATGACCCGCTGGTCACCGCAACGCGTCGGGTATTGACCGCCTTCAAAGCGGAATAGGGCGTTTCGCATCTAGCTCAAAACATCAAACGCGAAACGCCGTTGGTTCACAAAGCGCTGACCAAGGTAATGGCCGACCGAAGATGCCTTCGGTCTTAGCCTTTACCCCGCCAAGGAATGGTTTTGGCGATAACCCAGCGCATCATCAGGTCGAATGCGAGACCCAAAAGACCCATGATCAAGATCGTGACCCAGATCAGTTCATAATCCGACACAGTTCGCGCCACGTTCTCGATAAAGCCGATACCCGTCGTGCCCGCCAGCATTTCAGCGGCCACCAATGTGCCCCAGCAAACGCCAATCGCAATACGGATGCCGGTCATGATTTCGGGCAAGGCGTTTGGCAAGATGACATTGCGCAAGATCTGCCCGTTCGTTGCCCCAAGTGAATGCGAGGCGCGGATTTTCGACAGCTGCGTCCCCGTGGCCCCGGTGCGCGCCGAGATCACCATGATCGCGAAGGCAACCATGAACAGCAAGAAGATCTTACCATCATCTTGAATTCCGAAGATCGTCAGGATCAGCGGTGCCCAAGCCAGCGGCGGAACCGGGCGGTAAAGCTCTATCAGCGGGTCAAAGAAGGATCGGAAGAACCGCGAAACCCCCATGTAAAGCCCCAGCGGCACACCGAGCAAAATACCAAACCCAAGCGCCACAAGAACCCGGAACAAGGAATGCCACAGATGGCCGTCCAGCATCGGGATATGCCCAAGATAGACATCGCCCTGCGCAACCGCCAAAAGCTTGTCCTTGAAGTTCGGCTCTATGGTTCCGTCATCGCTATGGCGCGCATAATCGCCCGGAAGAATATCGGCGGTCCAATCCGGGATGACAAAGGCAACCACATCGGACACCGGCAGCCATTTCCACCACAACAAGGGCACACCTTTGTAACCGCCGCCATTGTCGATGTCGGGGTTTGCAAGCCGCCCGAAAGTCGCCACAACGTCGGTCGGTTTAGGCAACCAACGCCCCGATCCTTGTTCGGTACATTGCGTGCGCGACTTGACCACACCCGAACCGGGGACGAGCAGCGCCTCGATCAGCCGCAGGCTGCCGCGTGCGTCATCTTTGGCGGCATCCAGATTGGCAATGGCGGTATTCACCCCATCAAGGGCCGCCGCCGGAAAGATCGTGCCATCATCCAGCCGTTTGAAAATCCGCTCGACAGATTTCATGTAGTCTTTTCGTTGCTTCTTCTCCAAGGCATCGTGATCGCCCGCATCCGTGCTTGCATTCAATGCCGCGATGCCTTCGGTGATCTTGGTGATGATCAGATCATTGGCCGGTGGGTTATTGCTGATTTCCTTGAACTGCTCGGCAAGGCCTTGCGCCTTGACCGCAACATCATCGAACATGACCCCTTTTGGGGACATCGGAAGCATAGGGATTTCAGTAAAGGTAACGCCCCATTTGGGCTGCGCCAAGGCCGCGCTGGTTGGCTCAAACCCTTGCGAGCCTGCGCGCAGCTCTTCACTAAGCGCATCGATCTTGCCTGACAATTCGGTCAGCTGAGCTCTCGATTGATCACTTAGCCGCGCCGGGTCAGAAGAATTTGCGATCAGCTGGCGTAGGCCATTCATCAAATCAACCAGCTCAGCCTTTTCTTGATCTGAAAAGGCCGCAGGCGGAATCTGCGTTTGCAGCTCTTCAAGCTGAACCACATTGCGGGCCACAAGCGTGGTTGACTGGAAATAGCGCGATCCCAAGGGCAAGGCCGCCTTGATCGGCGATATCGCCTCTTCCAGCTTTGCTACCTGACACATCTCATTGGCTGAGTCCGGGAAATAGGCGCGCGCCACGCCCCAAGAAAAGTAAAACCAGACCAACAGCAGCGATGAGATACCGCAGACCGCCCAATACCAGCCACCTTTGGTGCGCTCGGGGTCGCCAAAGACCTCATCCTTGGCGCTGCGCGCTGTGCGTTTGATGCCGATAAAGATGGAAACCGTAAACGTCACCACCAACAGCAGAATGATTATTGCCGCGATCGAAGCGCGGTTATCTGACAGCCAATCAAGCACGACCCATAATCTCTTCTTCCATGTTCCAGATCATCGTCAAAATCTCTTCACGTACTTCCGAGAAATGACGGTCTTTCTTTATATCGCGCAAAGACTCCGTCAGGCCCCGTTCCGCGAAAGGCAGATGGTATTCCTTGTGAATGCGTCCCGGCCGCGGCGCCATGACGAACAGGCGCTGGCCCAAAAGCAGTGCTTCTTCAACCGAATGGGTGATGATCATCACCGTCTTGCCGGTCTCTTTCCACAGCTCAAGCACCAAGGATTGCATCTTTTCGCGCGTCAACGCGTCAAGCGCCCCAAGCGGTTCATCCATCAAGATCACATCGGGGTCATTGACCAGACAACGCGCGAGCGCAACGCGCTGCTGCATACCGCCTGACAATTGGTAGGTCGGCGTGTCGCCAAATCCTTGCAAACCAACGATATCGAGCCATTTTTCAACCAGCTTCTCGCTTTCGGCAGGGTCAGTCTTCTTCATCCGCAGGCCGAAATCGACGTTTTTCGCAACTGAAAGCCACTCAAACAGCGCGGCTTGCTGAAACACCATGCCCCGCTCAACGCCGGGGCCGTCAATCTTGTGCCCCCCCAGCGTGATCGAGCCGCCAGTGGGGTTCGTGAACCCCGCTATCATGTTCAAAAGGGTGGTCTTGCCACAGCCCGAAGGGCCAAGTACTGCAAGCAATTCACCTTTCTTCAAGGTGAAATTCACGTTTTTCAACGCCTCAACCGCCGCCCCAGTTTGCGGGTTGGTAAACGTCATACATAGGTCTTCGCAAACAAGATTCGCCATGGCGGGATTAGGTTCCTCGTTTTTTTGTACAAGCCGCTTCATCAACCGGTCGGTCGTTTTCGCGACCAGGCTGGGCAGGGTCAAAATCGGGTTGGTTCGATCGGCAATGTCACAGTCAGCGCAAGAGTGGCCGCATGGCGCGGCCACTCTCCGATTTCAAGGAAAATCCTTACTGCAAGAATGATCCGTCAATCGTTTTCGCGATAGCGGAACCATCCGAATCGTCCGAGAACACCACGCCAAGTGACGCCGCAGCAGCTGCTGCAATGCCCTCTGGGCCGAAGTAGTTATCAACCTGCTCTTGCGCGGTTGGGAAGATGAAATCGGCCATCTGTGCTTTGGTGGTTTCGACGTCCATCCCGGCATCGGCCGCAACCTTGGCGATCTGTTCGTCAGATCCGGTCCAGCCACGGTTTGCTTCCTCAGTAACCTCAAGGAACGCTCTTACCAATTCAGGATTCTCGGTCGCAAACTTCTCTGTTGTCGAGATCACGTCGAAAGACCCGATACCAGCATCGATCTTTTCTTGCTTGCTCATGATCGGTGTACCGACTTCGCTGGCAGCGGCTGATGATGCACCACCAAAGATACAAGCCATGTCAACGGCCCCATCGGCAAGCGACTTGGCGCCATCTGCGGGGGCCTGATCAACGATACTCATGGTCGAGACATCGACATCCAAAGCCGCCATAAACTTGCGGAAAGAGAAGTCCGCCATGGTGTTCAGCGGCACCGCAACGGTCTTGCCTTCAAGCTCCGACGCGTTTGCCGAGGTGATCCCAAGGTCATTTCTGACAAAGCAGTCATTGGCCTCATAGACAACGGCGATGCCGATCATCTTCAGCGGCGCGCCTTGCTGGATCGCCGTCACGAACGGTGCAAGCCCCTGCGAGTAAGAGATGTCGATATCGCCCGACAACATGGCTTCGGTCATTGCGACACCGGTTGAAAAATCAACCCAGTTCACGTCAACGCCCATCGCCTTGTCATAGGCCTTGTCAACCTTGGCGATCTGGTTCGGCGTTGCCCATTCCAGAAAGAAGGCGGCGTTAACCGCATCGGCCGCATAGCCGGACGTTCCTGCCATCACCAAGGCGCTGGCGGTCGCAAGAATTGTTGCTTTGAAATTGGTCTTCATTAAGTAACTCCCCGTTTTATTGCTGATGTATCCGTTAGTAAGAAGCTTACAGACTTGATCAGATGATCGCGAGACTATGTCAGCCCAGACAATTTTCCATATCGCCAAATTCAAACAGCGCGTAGTACCAGTTTGAGCATTATGAACCAGGTTTTGCTTGAGTTTCATGTTGATTACAGACACGAGAATTCAAAGAAATCTGCTGTCAATATGCGCTATGCGACGTGTTCCCTTATCTTTGGCTTGCCGTTCGCATCTGATCTATTCCTTGTCCGAAGCCCCCTCCTTGACCAGACTAATTGCAAGTAACACCCATTGAGGGCCAATTTGCAATTGAGAAAATCGTGCCCGAAGATGCGAAATTTGCATATTGATGACCCTGGTGGCTGCGCCGATTGCGCCGGTAGCCCGCCGGATCAGCCGAGCGGGCATGAATTTCGGTCTTGTCGACGAAGATCGCTGCGGGGCAGTACGATCAGGTGTTTTCGCAAACTTGGCTCAAGAACGCGCGTCCGCCACCTTGCTATCAACCACCGGCAGCCAGAGGTCGAAGACAGAGCCCTGTCCAACCTCACTCGAAACAAGAATTTCACCGCCGCTGCGCGTGATCAGATTGCGACTGATTGACAGGCCAAGCCCGGTGCCTGCGCCACGTTTCATCGTGAAAAACGGGTCAAATATACGCATCATCACATCATCCGACATGCCCACACCGGTAT
>JBAUHP010000316.1:0-8054 GCA_049680345.1 Albidovulum sp.
CGAGGCTTTGGCGAAAGACATCACCAAGGCCTATGCGGGCACCGACAAGCTTATCGTGGTCGGCCTCTTGCGCGGCTCTTTCGTCTTTATCGCCGATCTTGTCCGCGAAATTGATCTGCCGCTTGAGGTCGATTTTCTGGAGGCGTCATCCTATGGCGACAGCACCACATCAAGCCGCGAGGTGCGTATCCTCAAGGATCTGCGCGGTGAAATCTCTGGCCGCGATGTGCTGGTGGTCGAAGATATCGTGGATACCGGCTTTACGCTGTCGCATGTGGTCAGCCTGTTGAAATCACGCAATCCGCGCCGCCTTGAGGTCTGCGCGCTGCTGGATAAGCCATCGCGCCGCGAGGTTGATATTCGTGCAACCTGGACCGGCTTTGAAATTCCCGATGAATTTGTCGTGGGCTACGGCATTGATTTTGCGCAAAGAAACCGGAACTTGCCGCATATAGGCAAAGTCCGCTTCACTGAATAAAGCTTTCGCCCAGCAATCGCGGTGCAATGGCGGCCAATTCGCGCACCAAAGCCCGGCGGGATTGGGCAATGCGCGGCACATCCGCCAGATCGGTGTGACTGGCGACCCAGATCTTGACCGACAGCGGTGGCAAAAGACCGGGCACCACCTCCAGCCGTGGGTCTTCAAGGCCAAGCAATGCGGGCAAGATTGCCATGCCTTGCCCCACGGCGGCCCATTCGCGCAAGACCGGGAAGCTGTCGGCTGATGCGATGATCTTGGATGGATCGACCTGTTCCGCCAGCCATTGCCCGACAACCGATCTTGTCAGCGGCCCCGATATGCCCAGCCAATCGGTGGTATCGCTGGCCTTGGCGCGAAAGACCGCAAACCCAAGCCGTGCCGGTGCTTCGCCGGTCAGATCCTCGGGCAAAACCTCGGCCGGGCGCACGGTGACATCGGCATGGGTACGCGCGAGGTCAAGATGGGTGTTTGAGCATAAGAGTTCAAACTTCAGCCCCGGCGCGCCACGCCGCAAGCGGCCCAGGATCGGCGGTAACACATATTGGCAAAAGGTATCGGTCGAGGTGATCCGGATGTTCCCCGCCATCGGCGCACGCGCCCCTTGCAACATCCGGCCCACCGCCTGCACGGCGCGGTCCACCTCGCGTGCGGCCTCGATGATGCGCCGCTGGGCGCCGGGCACCGCATAGCCTTTGGCGGTCTTGTCAAAAAGGGCGACACCTGCGGCATCTTCATAGGCCGCCACACGCCGGAGCACGGTTGCATGATTGACCCCAAGGCGGCGCGCGGCCCCGCTGACCGAGCCTTCCTCGGCCACCGCCAAGACAAACCGCAGATCATCCCAGTTTTCCCGCATCTGCCGCATACCCTTTCACATTCGCGTTATCTTATGGTTTGGCTTGCCGTTCCAAAGCCCCGTCATGGTAAAAACCCACGCGTTATTCAGCCCGAGGCAGGCCTGTGCGTTTTTTAAGATGTATCATGCAAAAATCGGGGATGGTAAGTAATTTCAGCACAGCTAAACTGTGCCCACGAAAACCATAGGGAGTGTTCAGATGAAAACTATGCTTATTGGTGTGACCGTCGCGGCCATTGCATTCGCGGGCACAGTAGTGGCGCAAGACGCGCCATTCGGAATGCAGATCAAGGCGCGCCAGGGGCTGATGGCATACCGGGCGCTGAACATCGGCGTCTTGGGCGCAATGGCCAAGGGCGAAGCTGAATATGACGCGCAAGCAGCACAAAAGGCGGCCGATAATCTGGTGGCCAACAGCTTGATTGATCAATCAATGCTGTGGCCCGAAGGTTCGGATAATGCGGCCAACCCCGCCTCGACGGCCTCTGCCGCAGGCTGGACCGCCGAGGCTGATGTTGAAGGCAAAGAGACGGCATTTCGCACCGCCGCCGCCGCCATGCAGGCCGCGGCTGGCACCGGGCTTGATGGGATGAAGGCCGCGATGGGCGATCTGGGTGGCTCTTGTGGTGCTTGCCACAAAGCCACGCGTATTCCTTCAAATTAAGCGGTAATCTGGTTATGATGGAATTGGGGGCAGGTGCGTTTGACCTTGCCCCCTTTTCTTGTTTCGGGGGATTGCCATGATACGCCGCCTTTTCAGTCTTTGTGTAGCGGCCGCCGTGATCGGGCTTGCGGTCTTTTGGATGCTGACCCGCCCGGCCTTGCTGGAAGGTGATGCATTGGCGGGCCTGAGCGGCGATGTTTCGCGCGGCGAGGTGGTGTTTTGGGCCGGGGGCTGTGCCTCTTGCCATATGGCGCCGGGGTCCGAGGGGGAGGCGGTATTTGACCTTGTCGGCGGCGAAAAGTTCCCCTCGCCTTTTGGGACGTTCATTGCCCCCAATATCTCACCCGATCCCGATTACGGCATTGGCGGCTGGACGGAAATGGATCTGGCCAATGCGATGATGCGCGGCGTATCGCCAGAGGGGCAGCATTATTTTCCGGTCTTTCCCTATGCAAGCTTCGCCAAGGCCGAGCGCCAGGATATCGTCGATCTATATGCCTATCTCATGACCCTTCCGCCGATTGCGGTGCCAAGCCAGCCGCATGAGGTTGGCTTTCCGTTCAATATCCGCCGCAGCCTTGGCGGCTGGAAGCTGTTGTTCTTCAAGGATGATTGGGTTCTATCGGGTGATCTGAGCGACGCGGAAACCCGTGGGCGCTATCTGGTCGAGGCATTGGCGCATTGCGGTGAATGCCACACGCCGCGCAATGCGCTTGGCGGGATGGAGCTGGGCCGCTGGCTGGCGGGTGGGCCGGTGCCGGGGGGCAAGGGCAGTTTCCCCAATATCACCCCTGCCAAACTGGATTGGTCGGGCGCTGATATCACCGAATATCTGACCTCTGGCTTCACCCCTGATTATGACAGTGCGGGCGGCCATATGGCGCTGGTCGTTGAAAACATGGCGCGCCTGCCGGCATCCGACCGCGAGGCGATTGCCGCCTATTTGCTGCGTGTTCCTGCGGCGCAGTAAAACCGGCTGCTACTTACCCCTTCGCGCGCGTTTGCGCTGGTTCCAAAGCCTATTGCCCGCGACGTCATGGGCGGCCACCATGCGCAAACCGTCTTGGCTGGCGAAAAGCGCTATGGCACCGGTTTGCCGCAGGCGTTTGAGGTCAAACACCTCGCAATCGGGTGTCTCTGACGGCCCCTCCCAAACTTCATTCATGATCAAGATCGCCTGATCGGCGCAGCCCGACTGGGCGCGCGTGGCAGAGCCTTTGCCAAAATAGACCTGCACCGGTTTGCCGCCCACATCCGCCGTCAAAGCGCCCTTCTGGCCATTGAAGGCCGCGCGTTCAAAAGCCCGCGGTTGATCGGCGCTGTCGCCATCGTTTTCAAGCCAGTTCTGGGCGATGAACCCGCCGCCTTTTTCCTTTGAGAGCGCCCGGCCTTCGGGCGTCATCAGCCCCACCAGGGCCCCATCACCCGAGATCAGCAAGACCGGGCGCTGGGTAAAGGTCCAGATCGACAGGGCCAGCGCCACGCCCGCCAGGCCGGTCAGGCGCAGCGCCCCCCCGCGGGCAATCATCATCACCGCGCCGAAGAACCCCAGCAAAGGCAAAACCATCCATGGCGGCGTCGGCACCGGAATGACGGCGCCCTCCAGATTGGTCACCCAATCCCCGATCCGAAGGATTGCATCACAGCCCTTGCCTGCCACCCAAAGGGCGGGCTGTGCCAGCCCAAGCGGGGCCAGCATTGCCGCCAGAACCGCAGAGGGCATGACCAAAAACCCCAAGATCGGCACGGCCAGAAGATTGGCAAGAAGCCCGTATTCCGCGATCCGGTTGAAATGTGCTGCCGCAATCGGTGCGGTCGCCGTACCGGCGATAAGTGACGATAGCACCGCCATCGCCACGGGTTTCAAAGGGGCTGGCAGGTTCAACTGGATCCTTGACCAATGCTCAAACCCCACCACCAGCGCGACGGTTGCGCCAAAAGACATCTGAAATCCCGGCTCTACCAGGCTTTCAGGCTCTATCATCAAACAAATCATCGCCGATATTGCGACCGACCGCAGCGATATCGCCCGCCTGTCGACCAGCACCGCAATCAGCATGACGGCGGCCATGATATAGGCGCGCCGGGTGGCGACGGCGGGTCCGGCCAAGAACAGATAGAAGGTTGCGGCCAACAGCGCCGCAATGGCCGCGACCTTTTTGGAATTCACCCGAAGGGCAAGGTAGGGAATAAGTGCGAAGCCGTAGCGCCCCAATGCAAAGACGAAGCCGGTCAGCAGCCCCATATGCAAGCCCGATATCGCGATCATATGCGACAGGTTCGAGCCGCGCAAAATATCATGGGTGGATTTCGCCACGCCGGATCTGTCGCCGGTCATCAAGGCCGCCGCAAAAGCACCGGGCTGGCCGGGGATCGCATCCTGGATCGCGGTTGACAGCGTCATGCGCAGCCGAAAGGCCAAAAGCGCCAGACCACCTTCGGCGGGCTCAAGCTCCAACACCGGAGTGCGGGTGTAGCCTACTGCACCAAGGCTGGAAAACCATGCAAGCCGTTGAAAATCAAAGCCGCCGGGTTCGACCGGGCCTTCGGGGGGCGACAGGTGCGCGGTCAAGATCACCGTCATGCCCGGCTGCATGGACAGCTGGGTTTGATCGCCATGAAGCGCCACCCGGACCCGCGACGGGGTGCGGTTGGGCGGCACGTCGCGCAAAACCACACGGTCAAGCGTCATGCGTGGCCGGTCGGAAAAAGAGCGGTCGACGGCGACGATGCGGCCTTCCACCGGGCCGTAGTAGCGAAAGGACAAAACCGGCGCCTCGACACTATGGGCGCGCAAAATGGTGAAGAGCAGCCCCGCGATAATCAGCCCCATGCCGGTGGCGGGAATGCGCCATTCATCGGCCCCGCGCAGCGCCAGCGCGGTCAGACAGATGACCGCGAACACGGCACTGACCGTTGGCCAAATGCCAGGCTCGACCGGCAAGGCAAAGTAAAGTCCGACGCCAAGCGCGAAAAACACCGGTGCCCAAGGCAGCATGGTGCCGCGCGCTGATGCCAGCGCCAATAGCCCTTCGCGCAGATAGTCACCCGGCCCACGCACCCTTGCTTCCCCTTTGCCTCTTGCCTAGAACCTCACAGTCAGGCTTGCCGCCCAAGAATGGCAGTCTCATGGTTTCCGAAAGGTTAACGCGTCCATGTCTCAACCAATAAAAACAGGGCCGGTTGTCACCCGCTTCGCGCCCTCGCCCACAGGCTATCTGCATATCGGCGGTGCGCGCACGGCCTTGTTCAACTGGCTTTACGCCCGCGGCAAGGGCGGCAAGTTCTTGTTGCGAATCGAGGATACCGACCGCGAACGTTCCACCCCGGCGGCGACCGAGGCGATTTTGCGTGGCCTCAAATGGCTTGGGCTTGATTGGGACGGCGATGCGACCAGCCAGTTCGCCCGCAAAGACCGCCACGCGGCGGTGGCTTATGAGATGCTGGCGCGGGGATGTGCCTATAAGTGCTACTCCACCCAGGCCGAGATTGAAGCCTTCCGGCAAGCCGCCGAGGCCGAGAAACGATCGACGCTGTTTGTCAGCCCCTGGCGCGACGCGGATCTTGCAGATCACCCCGATGCGCCCTTCGTGATCCGCATGAAGGCCCCGCGTGATGGCGAAACCGTGGTGCAAGATCAGGTGCTTGGCACCGTGCGGGTGGCCAATGCCCAGTTGGACGACATGATTTGTTTACGCTCTGATGGTACGCCCACTTACATGTTGGCAGTGGTAGTCGATGACCACGATATGGGCGTGACGCATGTGATCCGAGGCAATGAGCATCTGAACAATGCATTCCGTCAGGTCATGATCTATGAGGCCATGGGCTGGGATGTGCCGGTCTGGGCGCATATTCCCTTGATCAACGGCACCGATGGCAAGAAGCTTTCCAAGCGCCACGGCGCGCTTGGGGTCGAGGAATATCAGGCCTTGGGCTATCCGGCGGCGGGGATGCGCAATTACCTGACCCGTCTGGGTTGGAGCCATGGGGATGATGAATTTTTCACCTCCGATCAGGCAAAAGACTGGTTTGATCTGGACGGAATTGGGCGCTCACCCTCGCAATTCGACTTCAAGAAGCTGGAGAATATCTGCGGTCAGCATATTTCCGCGACAAGCGATGCTGCACTGCTGCATGAATATGAGGAATTTCTGGCCGCAACTGGCCGATCACCGCTGACACCGGCACAAAAGAGCGTGATGGAGCGTGGGCTTTACTGCCTGAAAGATCGTGTCAAAACATTTCTGGAACTGACTGATAAGGCAAGATTTATTTTGACAAGCAGACCGATTGACGTTGATGCGTCGGCGGCTAAGTTTCTGGATCCGGTATCCCGTGGCATGCTGTCCGAATTGACGCCGCAGCTGCAAAATGCTAGCTGGGAGCGTGATGAATTGGAAGGTGTTGCAGCACGTCTGGCCGCGGCACATGGCATTGGCCTTGGCAAGATCGCCGGCCCGCTGCGCGCCGCTTTGGTCGGGCGCACGGTCAGCCCGAGCGTGTTTGACATGATGCTTGTTTTGGGGCGGGAAGAAACCCTTGCCCGGTTAAATGACGTAGCGGAGTAAGCGTGATCTTGTCCATCGCGCCCCAGCCGTAACATTCACGATCTGACCCAGACCCGGGATCCCGGGCCCGGGCCTTGCGGAAAGGAAACACGATGGCTGAATCGAATAGAACTGCCCAGCTGACATTTGACGGCAAAACCATAGATTTGCCGATCTTCTCGCCCACGGCCGGCCCGGATGTTATCGACATCCGCAAACTTTACGCGCAGGCCGATGTCTTTACCTATGACCCCGGCTTTACCTCTACCGCGGCCACGGACAGCGCCATCACCTATATCGACGGTGACAAGGGAGAGCTGTTGTATCGCGGCTATCCGATTGAACAGCTGGCCGAACATTCAAGCCATCTTGAGACCTGCTATCTGCTGCTTTACGGCGATCTGCCAACGGCGAGTGAGCTTGAGGATTTTCAGTTCCGGGTGTCGCGTCACACGATGGTGCATGAACAGATGCACAATTTCTTTCGCGGGTTCCGTCGGGACAGCCATCCGATGGCAACGATGGTCGGTGTGGTCGGTGCGATGTCTGCGTTCTATCATGACAGTTTGGACATCAACGACCCCTGGCAGCGCGAAGTGGCGGCGATCCGGATGATTGCCAAGTTGCCGACGATTGCGGCAATGGCCTTCAAGTATTCTATCGGGCAACCTTTTGTTTATCCAAAGAATTCATTGGATTACGCCTCAAACTTCCTGCACATGTGTTTTGCGGTTCCTTGCGAAGATTATGTGGTGCATCCGGCGCTGTCGAAGGCCATGGACCGGATCATGATGCTGCATGCCGATCACGAACAAAACGCCTCTACCTCGACCGTGCGTCTGGCCGGGTCATCGGGTGCCAATCCCTTTGCCTGTATCGCGGCGGGGATTGCCTGTCTTTGGGGCCCCGCACATGGCGGTGCCAACCAAGCAGCGCTTGAGCAATTGCGTCAGATCGGAACCGTCGACCGCATCCCGGAATTCATCAAACAGGCCAAGGACAAATCCTCGGGCGTGCGCTTGATGGGCTTTGGCCACCGCGTCTACAAGAACTTCGATCCGCGTGCCAAGGTGATGAAGGAAAGCGCTGATGAGGTGCTGGAACTGATGGGTATTCACAACAATGAAACCCTCAAAGTCGCCAAGGAGCTTGAGCGGATCGCACTTGAAGATGATTACTTCATCTCCAAGAAGCTATATCCGAATGTCGATTTCTATTCCGGGATTATCCTGGAGGCGATGGGCTTTCCGACGGCGATGTTCACCCCGATCTTCGCGATTTCGCGCACCGTGGGCTGGATTTCGCAGTGGAAGGAAATGATTGCCGATCCAAGCCAGAAAATCGGCCGCCCGCGCCAGCTTTACGTCGGGCCAACGCAGCGCGATTACATTGATCTGAGCAAGCGTTAGGATCTTACGACCCGCGTATTTCGCGCCCCCTTGCCCGGGGGGCGACCGGCTGGGGGGCGACCGGCTGGGGGGCGACCGGCTGGGGGGCGACCGG
>JBAUHP010000317.1:0-9766 GCA_049680345.1 Albidovulum sp.
ATCTATGAAGCCGTTGTCGTTCTGGTCGATCATATCGCGTTTGACAACAGTCAACGCAGTACCCGAGGCCGGTGGATTTCCGGGGTCCATGACGAAGAACTGGTCGGTATAGCTTGTGGGCATTCAGTGTTATTTTTCCACCATTGGCGCCACCCCTGACTGCGGACTGGTTAACAAAACATTAGTACACGAATGCCAATTTGTGAATAGGCGCATCAAAGGCATGATGGCTTTGGGCAGGCCGGGTCAGGCTGAAACCGCCTGACCCCTTTCGATCTGCTACTGCGCCGGGACCGCCTGGGCCTCGTCACTTAGCGGACAGGGCAGATGGGCCAGCATCTCTTTGGGGCAGACCTGCACGAAATTGGCGCGCTCCGTGGCCCAGTTTTGCAAGATGGTCTGGGCTTTCAGACTGCCGGTCTCAGTCGCGTGACGGATGATAAGAGCCTTCAACTCAGCCTCCCAATGATCTTGAGTGACCGGGCAGGTCACAAGGCTTTCAAGGTTCATCAGATCGGTCGCATCACCCGCCGCATCATAGACATAGGCCATGCCGCCGGTCATGCCTGCGCCGAAATTGGCGCCAATCTCGCCCAAAATCACCGCGATGCCGCCGGTCATATATTCGCAACCGTTGGACCCGCAGCCTTCAATCACCACCCGCGCGCCCGAATTGCGTACGGCAAAGCGTTCGCCCGCCCGGCCCGCGGCGAAAAGATAGCCATCCGTCGCACCGTAAAGCACGGTATTGCCGATGATGGTGTTTTCCGCGGCAACAAGCGGCGACCCCATCGGCGGGCGCACCGTGATCGTGCCCCCCGAAAGGCCCTTGCCGACATAGTCATTGGCATCGCCCGATACCTCGATCTTCAGGCCCGGTGCCGCAAAGGCCCCCAAAGACTGGCCGCAAGACCCGGTAAGCTTTATCGTCAGATGATCGGGCTGGAGGTTGTTGCGCATACCGAACTTGCGCACGATATGGCTTGAAACCCGCGTGCCGATCGTGCGGTGGGTGTTGCGCACCGCATAGGACAGCTGCATCTTTTCGCCCTCTTCAAAGAAGCGCGCACCATCGCCGATGATCTCGGCATCCAGCGTGTCGGGCACCATGTTGCGGGGTTTTGAACGGTCGTAAACGATGCGGTCAAAGCCATCGACGGTGATCAAGAGCGGGTTAAGGTCAAGATCATCCAGCTCGGCATGGCCCCGGCTGACCTGGGTCAAAAGATCGGCCCGGCCAATGACTTCATCCAAGGACCGCGCGCCAAGGCTGGCCAGAATTTCGCGCACTTCCTGGGCATAAAAGGTGATCAGGTTGACGACCTTATCCGCATTGCCGGTGAACTTCTTACGCAGCTCCTCATTTTGGGTGCAGACCCCCACCGGGCAGGTGTTGGACTGGCACTGACGCACCATGATACAGCCCATGGCAATCAGGGCTGCGGTGCCGATACCGTATTCCTCGGCCCCCATCATCGCGGCTATGACAATATCGCGCCCGGTGCGCAAACCGCCATCCGTGCGCAAAGTGATCCGGTCGCGCAGCTTGTTCATGGCCAGCACCTGATGCGCCTCGGTCAGGCCCATTTCCCACGGCAGGCCCGCATATTTGATGCTGGTCGCAGGGCTGGCACCCGTGCCACCATTATGGCCCGAAATCAGGATCACATCGGCCTTGGCCTTGGCCACGCCCGCCGCAATTGTGCCCACGCCAGAGGATGAAACAAGCTTGACCGTCACCTTGGCGCGCGGGTTGATCTGCTTGAGGTCATAGATCAGCTGCGCAAGGTCTTCGATCGAATAGATATCGTGGTGCGGCGGCGGTGAAATCAGCGTCACGCCTTCGGTCGAATGCCGCAGGCGCGCGATCAGCTTGGTCACTTTCATGCCGGGCAACTGCCCGCCCTCGCCGGGCTTGGCGCCTTGGGCGACCTTGATCTCAAGCTCTTCACAAGCGTTCAGGTATTCCGCAGTCACACCGAACCGGCCCGAGGCGACCTGCTTGATCTTGGCGCTTGGGTTATCGCCATTGGCTTCGGGCAAGAAATGCGCGGGGTCTTCGCCGCCCTCACCGCTGTCGGATTTGGCACCGATACGGTTCATCGCGACGTTCAGGGTCTTATGCGCCTCGGGGCTAAGAGCGCCCAGTGACATGCCGGGTGTCACAAACCGCTTGCGGATCGAGGTGATGCTTTCCACCTCTTCAAGCGGCACCGGACGGCCCAGCGCCTTGACGTCCAGCAAATCGCGCAGATGGATCGGCTGGTTGTCCCGCATCCGGGCCGAATATTGCTTCCAAAGGTCATAAGACGCACGGTCGCAGGCCGATTGCAGCATATGCATGGTCTGGGCTTCCCAGGCATGCTTTTCGCCAGACCGGCGCGCCTTATAGAAACCGCCTACCGGCAGGACATCACTGCCGCCCAGCCAGCCGCGGGCGTGGATTTCATTGACCTTATGCTGAATGCCCGACACACCGATCCCGGAAATGCGGCTTTGCATGCCGGGGAAATATTCGGCAACCATGGCGCGGCTAAGACCGACCGCCTCGAAGTTAAGGCCCCCGCGGTAAGATGAGATGACCGAAATCCCCATCTTCGACATGATCTTCAAAAGACCAGCGTCGATCGCCGCGCGGTAGCGGCGCATGGCGTCCAGCAAACTGCCTTCGACCAGACCGCGCCGCACCCGGTCGGCAATACTGTCTTGGGCAAGATAGGCGTTGACGGTGGTGGCGCCGCAGCCGATCAGCACGGCGAAATAATGCGGATCAATACATTCGGCAGACCGCACATTGACCGAACAGAATGTCCGCAGCCCCTTGCGCGTCAACCAGCTATGCACCGCCGAAGTGGCCAGGATCATCGGCATCGGTACCCGGCTTTCATTCTGGTGCTGATCGGTCAGCACCAGATGTGCCGCACCTGAGCGTACCGCATCTTCGGCCTCGGCTCGGATACGCTCTAGCCCCTGCCGCAAGGCATCTTCATCTGCCCCCACGGCAAAGGTGCAATCGATGATGCCCACGCTGCCGTCGAACTGACGAACCATTTCGTCAAATTCGGCATTGCCGATGAATGGGCTTTCCAGCACCAGAATCTCGGTCTGGCTGCTGTCCTCATCAAGCACGTTCTTGAGGTTGCCGAACCTGGTCTTAAGGCTCATCACCCGGCTTTCGCGCAGGCTGTCGATGGGCGGGTTGGTGACCTGGCTGAAGTTCTGGCGGAAGAAATGCGACAAGGGCCGGTAGATGTTTGAAAGCACGGCTGAAGGCGTGTCATCGCCCATCGAGGCGATCATTTCCTTGCCGTCCTCGGCCATCGGCGCCAAGACCTGCTCAAGCTCTTCCAGCGAATAGCCGGCGGCAATCTGGCGGCGACGCAGATCGGCCCCCTCAAACAGCGGCGTTTCCGGCACGTCACGCATCAGCGCGCTCAGATCCACGACTTTTTCGATCCATTCGCCAAAGGGCTGGGCGGCGGCAAGTTTGTCTTTCAGATCGCCGTCGCGGTAAAGCTTGCCTTCGGTCATATCGACGGCAATCATCTGTCCCGGCCCAAGTGCGCCTTTTTCGCGCACCGTCATTTCATCAATCGGCACCATGCCCGCCTCGGATCCGGCAATCAGCAACCCGTCGCCCGTCAGCACATAGCGCATCGGCCTCAGACCGTTGCGGTCAAGCCCGCCGCAAACCCAGCGGCCATCGGTCATGGCAAGGGCGGCGGGGCCGTCCCAAGGCTCCATCACCGAATTGCAATAGGCGTACATATCTTGCCATTCTTTCGGCATCTCGACGGCCTGCTTGGACCAGGCTTCAGGAACCAGCATGGTCTTGGCCATCGGCGCAGTACGCCCAGCCCGCACCAGCGCTTCAAAGACCGAATCCAACGCTCCGGAATCGGATGTGCCCGCCGGGATGATCGGTTTGATGTCTTCGGCCATATCGCCAAAGGCACTCGACGCCATGCGGATCTCATGGCTGCGCATCCAGTTGACATTGCCTTTAAGGGTATTGATCTCACCGTTATGGGCCAGCATGCGGAAGGGCTGGGCCAGCGACCATTGCGGGAAAGTGTTGGTCGAATAGCGCTGGTGATAGATGGCAAAGGCGGATTCGAAACGTTCATCCATCAGATCGGGGTAAAAGTCGGCTACCTGTTCGGCCAGCATCATGCCTTTGTAGATGATCGAGCGGCATGACAGCGAACAGATATACATCCCCGCGATCTGTGCTGCACTGGCGGCCTTCTCAATCCGGCGGCGGATCACGTAAAGCTCTCGCTCAAAGGTTTCTTGATCGGTGCCTTTGGAGTTTTTGATCAAGATCTGCTCGATCTCGGGCCGTGTCGCATTGGCCTTTTCGCCAAGGCATTCGGTTTGCACCGGCACATGGCGCCAGCCGTAGATGTAGTAACCCATGCGCAGAACTTCGGTTTCCACGATGGTCCGGCAGCGTTCTTGCGCGCCAAAATCGGTGCGCGGCAAAAACACCTGACCGACGGCGATAAGCTTGTCCATATCGGGTTCATGCCCGGTGCGGCGCACCTGATCGTAAAAGAACTTGACCGGGATTTGCAGGTGAATCCCCGCGCCGTCCCCGGTGCGGCCATCGGCATCAACCGCGCCCCGGTGCCAGACCGCCTTCAGCGCATCAATGCCGTGGCTTACAACCTTACGGCTGGGTTTGCCGTCGATTGAGACGACAAGGCCCACGCCGCAAGATGAATGTTCATCTTCGGCCCGATACAGGCTGTGCTCAGCCATCCATGTGCGCTTGGCTTCTTCTTCGCGGACCCAGGCATTGTCAAATTCGGTCATAGCGCATCTCCCTTGATATGGGCATTCTTGGCTTCATATTCGGCCCGTGTGGCCCGCGTGTGCCCGCCTTCAAGACGGATCGCGGAAAAGGCACGGTCGGTGTAAATCTCGCCGCGTAGCGGCCAGTCTTTGGCCGCGTCGAAGAGGCCCGGCAAAAGATCGTAGCGGCCCTCGGGGGCGTCGGTATCGCGGATCCACAGGTGCGATCCGCATTTGGGGCAAAAGGCCCGTTCCGCAAAGGCCGAGGATTGATAGAGCGCAACATCACCCGTGACCGTCACATCCACGGCGTCAAAAGATAAAGACAGCCCTCCCGCCCAGCGCTGGCATATCCGGCAATGGCAAGCACCAATGCGGGCGTCGCATTCGGCAACGGCCAAGCGGACTGCGCCGCACAGGCAATGGCCCTCGATCATCGCGCAACCTCGTGGACCTGTTGGTCGGCAAAGCTGACCGGTAGCAGCGTAAGGGGCCGCGAGGCCTCGGTCATCATCATCTCACAACCGAATTGGGGCTTGGCTTCCAAGAACCCCGGTTCTCCGGGTTGGGCGAAGGTGATGGGGGTTGATGTGCTGTTGAAGCGTTCGTCGAGGGCGTTCTCGAATTCCTCTTCATCGGCAAAGAAAATCCTCCAGTCGCGGTTGATCAATTGCGCGCCGTGGCGGCGATGCAGATAGGTGCCGTCGCCCGCATATGTGGACAGATCAAAGCGGGTCCGTTCAAGCCGGATGCCATTGATCGTGACACTTTCGCCGGTCCGCTGATCATAGCCGACATAGCGGCGGACGTCGCCGTTGCTGTCGGCGGTAGTAAAGTCGAAGTCATCGCGCCCGGTGTCCAACAGCGTCGTGAAAGAGGCCGGATCGGTTTCACTCGCAAGGGCATCACGTTCGCCGGTGGTCAGATCATGGCTTTCCATCCAACGGGTCTCGGCGTCGATGCGCGACATGTAATAGGGCCCCTCGGAATCGGAATAAACCGCCCATTGATCGCCTGCGGCATCAGCGTCGCATCTGTAGTGCTGCGATACCTGACAATCGCTGTGCTGCACGGTGACATAGGCGGTGCAGCCCTCGGGGACGGTGAATTTGCCGGCGGCAAGGGCGGGGCTGGCCAAAGCCATGACGGGTATCAGGGCTATTGCCCAGTGCTGGATTTTAACCAACATCCATGACCTTTCGCGCAGGCACGCGATTCTTTGTGCCGCGTCTCTTTCGGGACGGATGTCATAAGCATACCTGACGCTTGCGTGACGGATGCCATATCGTGGTTTTTGCGCTCCGGTCATTCTGCCGCTACCTGCGTTGCACCTTGCCCAAGATAGCCCAAGATACTGTCTGCGGCTTCGCGCCCGTCGCGGATTGCCCAGACCACAAGGCTGGCACCGCGCACGATATCGCCCACGGCATAGACACCGGGAAGGCTTGTTGCATGGGTCTGATATTCGGCCTTGATCGTGCCCCAACGTGTCACCGGTAGATCCGGGCTGCCCCATAGTGTCGGCAGATCTTCGGGTTCAAAGCCCAGGGCCTTGATCACCAGATCGGCCGGTTCTACCCAATCGGCATCCGCGATCACTTCTGGCGATTGGCGGCCCGTGGCGTCGGGCGCACCAAGGCGCATCTTTTCCACGATCACCCCGTCAACCGAGCCATCGCCGGTAAAGCCCTTTGGCGCTGCGAGCCAGACGAATTCAACGCCCTCTTCTTCTGCGTTTTGCACCTCGCGCTGGCTGCCGGGCATATTGGCGCGATCGCGGCGGTAAAGGCATTTGACCGAGGTCGCCCCTTGGCGGATGGCGCTGCGCACGCAGTCCATCGCAGTATCGCCGCCGCCGATCACGACAACGCGCTTGCCCGCTGCGTTCAGCATTCCGCTGTCGAAATCAGGCACGTCGTCGCCAAAACCCTTTCGGTTTGACGTGGTCAGGTAGTCAATCGCATTGACGATACCTTGATTGCCCGCGCCCGGCCCGACCAGATCTCGGGTCTTGTAGACGCCGGTTGCGATCAGCACCGCATCATGACGGCCTCGGATGGCATCGAATGACAAATCTTCGCCGACGTTGCAATTCAAGACCAGCTGCACGCCGCCTTCTTCCAGCTGATTTATCCGCAGCTGTACCGCGTCTTTTTCAAGCTTGAAGCCCGGGATGCCGTAGGTCAAAAGCCCGCCCGCGCGGTCGTAACGATCATATACCGTGACCTGCACGCCTTGGCGGCGCAGCGCATCTGCTGCGGCAAGGCCACCGGGCCCGGCACCGATGATGCCCACGCTTTGGCCGCGCTCGGTCGCTGGCTTTATCGGTTTGACCCAGCCGTTCTCCCAAGCCATATCGGTCAGGTATTTTTCGATCGCACCGATGGTGACGGTGCCATGGCCGGATTGTTCGATCACGCAATTGCCTTCGCAAAGCCGGTCTTGGGGGCAGATACGGCCGCAGATCTCGGGGAAGGTATTGGTGTCTTGGCTTAGTTCATAGGCCTCTTGCAACCGACCCTCGGCGGTCAGGCGAAGCCAATCGGGGATATTGTTGTGCAAGGGGCAATGGGTCTGGCAATAGGGCACACCACATTGACTGCAGCGGCCCGCCTGTTCGGCGGCTTTTTGGGCGGCGAAGTCACGGTAGATCTCGCCAAAATCCTGCGCACGAACCTTCGCGTCACGTTTTTCAGGCATCTCTTTGCTAAGAGTGACGAATTGAAGCATTGGATTCGGTGCCATGGCGCGGGATTCCCTTGGATAGGTGTCGGAATGCACTGCTATAGCGCATCAAAGCTGATTAAAAGTCAACCATGCTGACCTATAATGAAATTTATTTGCGGTTTTTGGCCTGAGATCCGAAAAATTGCCGATTATAGGTCAGAACTTGTTACCTAAAATCAAAACCCGGCGAGTAATCCCGCCCAAGCCGCCGCCCCGATGATGATCCGCCACCAGCCGAACAATGCATAGCCGTGGCGGCTGATATAGCCCAAAACCCAACGGACAACGAAAAGCGAGACGATGAATGCCGCGATAAAACCGATGGCAATCTCACCCACCGCACTGGCGTCCAGAACCGCGCGGTTCTTGAACAGGTCATAGGCGAATGCGCCGGTCATGGTTGGCATCGACAAGAAGAACGAAAACTCCGCTGCCGTGCGCTTTTCGACCCCCATCAACAGCGCCCCCACGATGGTGGAGCCGGAACGCGAAACGCCCGGTATCAGGGCCAGACATTGCACAAGCCCGATACCGAAAGCGACACGAAGCGGCAGGCCGTCGGTGTTGTGGTGACGCGGCCGCAAAGGCATGCGGTCAACGA
The DNA here is from genome assembly GCA_049680345.1 of Albidovulum sp. Classification (GTDB taxonomy): domain Bacteria; phylum Pseudomonadota; class Alphaproteobacteria; order Rhodobacterales; family Rhodobacteraceae; genus TMP-24. The sequence continues at coordinate 8,126 of JBAUHP010000317.1, forward strand.
TCAACAAGATGATACCGCCCAGAATCAGCATGCTGGCAATCAGGCGGGGCGATTCGAACAACACCGTTTTGATAAAATCATGCGCCAGCACACCCACAAAGGCCGCCGGAAAGAACGCCAGCAGGATCGAGATCATGAACTTGCGTTCGCGCGGATCATTGCCCAGCCCCCGCAGCATCTGGAAAAGCCGCGCGGCATAAGCCCCTATGACCGCAAGGATGGCACCCAGCTGAATAACCACCTCGAATGTCTTGCCTGCACTTTCAAAGCCCAAGAAATGCCCGGCAAGCAAGATATGCCCGGTGGAAGAAACCGGAATGAACTCTGTCAGCCCTTCCAGCATGCCAAGGATCAGGGCGTCTAGCGATGTGCCGGTCATTCAACTCTCCATGCGGGGGCCAAGCCCCGGCTTTTGGCGGCCCAAGTCAGATCGCCAATGAAATAGGCGGTATTCAGGAATGTTTGCGCAGGTTCTTGGCCGAGGCCTTGATCGCATCGAACTGGCCAGAAGGGCGGAAGCACCACAGATAATCAGGCAAGACCGAAGCCATGGACGAAGGCACGATGCCCAAATCGGCAAAGCCCTTGGCCTGCGCGCCCACGATATTGTCGTGGCGCAGGCTTCGCACCTGATCGCGGGTCAGCACCTTGTTGGTCACCAGACCAAGTGTCAGCGCACTGCCCAGATCAAAGGCACCGCCCATGATACTACCAATCCAAAAGGGCAGGTTGATGACCAGGCGGCGGCGGTTGATTGTGACCAGCATCCGCGCCATCAGGCCGCGAAATGTATCGACGTCCGGCCCGCCAAGTTCATAAGTACCGGCTTTGGCTTGCCCAAGCACGCCTTTGACCGCAGCCTCGGCCACATCTTCGACATGAACGGGCTGAAAACGGGTATTGCCGCCAATGATCGGCAATATCGGCCCCATACGGGTCATAGCTGCGAAGCGGTTGAAGAAATTATCGCCCGATCCAAAGATCACCGAGGGCCGCAAAATAACCGCGCCGGCAAAGGCGGCCTGTACGGCGGCCTCGCCTTCGGCCTTGCTGCGCTGGTAGGCGCTTTCAGACGCCTCATTTGCCCCAATTGCCGAGATATGGACAAGCTGTGAAAGACCGCCCGCTGTCGCCAGCCGGGCGATACGTTCCGCCCCCAAATGCTGCACCGCGTCGAAGTTGTTGGCGCCGCCACGATCAAACGTGCCCACGCAATTGACCGCCGCGTCCGCCCCGGCCAAAGCGGCCGCGACCGACGCGTCATCGCGGATATTGCAAAACACCGGCTCCACCTGGCCCACAGCGCCGTAAGGCTTGACGAACAGGGCCTCGTTCGGGCGACGGCACGCCACGCGAACCCGCCAGCCTTCTTGGGCCATGCGCCGGGCAATATGGCGGCCGACAAAGCCTGCTCCGCCGAAAATGGTCACGAGTTTGGACATGGGCAAAGCTCCCTTACGCAGTTGGTCCGGGTTTACCGCCCTGACCCTTGCCAGACAAGGCGCAATTCGCGCCCCGTGTCAGGCTCCGCTGTCAGTTGAACACCACCACCGCCAGAACAATGGCCAATATCACCATCCAAAGCACGCCCGCCAACAACCGCTTGATCAAGGCCGGGTTTGCCGGGCGGTGGCCTGCGGC
>JBAUHP010000318.1:0-4625 GCA_049680345.1 Albidovulum sp.
GCGGTGTTCCGATTTCGGTTTGCTCCAGCCCGAAATATGCAACCACATCATAGCCCGATACCGCATAGCCGGTGGCGTCGATATACTGATCCCCGGCAAAGGCGGCGGATGACAAAAAGCCTGCCAAAGAGGCGGCAAGAAGAACGCGTTTGAACATGGTGTTTCCTTATGATTGCGCTTGTGTCTGATCAATAGCTAACCCATGTTGCGGCCCGTTTCACCGCCTGTTGCAGCATCTCGCACAGAGGTGATCTGGCGCGGGTTTTGCGTGATCGAAGAACCCGCATGTGGCGCTCTGCGCGGCGCCAAGGGCAAGACACAGTGGCGTGAATTGCAAACGCCCCCGCATGGGGTAAGACTGCGCTAGGGAACAGTTCCCCGAGGTTGATCATGTTACGCCACGCGCTTTTTGCAATGTTCATTGTTTTTGGGTCAGGCCTGGCGGCGCAAGATCTGACCGCCCGTGATGGTTGGGTCGTCATACGCTCTGCGCATGATTTTGGCACTTTGGTTGAACGGGTGAAATCTGCGGTCAAAACCGCGCCGATCGCCATCGTCACCCAAGCCAGCGCATCCGATGGCGCCCGCGCACAGGGGCTGGAGATTGCCGGAAACCGCGTCTTTGGCCTTTTTCGCAACGATTATGCCCGGCGGATGCTTGGCGCGAGTGTTGCCGCAGGGATAGAGGCGCCCATTCGCCTCTATGTCACCGAAAACCAAGACGGCACGGCGACGTTGTCATACAAATCCCCCACCACCGTATTCGCGCCCTATGCCGATGAGGGCGGCGCAGAGCTTGCCGCTTTGGCGAGCGAACTGGACGGGGTCTTTTCGGCACTCGCGACTCAGGCAGCCGGGCAATAAGCGGGCCAGTGCCACTTTGAACCCCGGCGCGGGGCAGTGGCCATCTGACCGTGCAGGCTTGATCAGTGGGCTTTACTTACCTTTGCGTCGTTTTCGGTCACCCGGTCTCACTGCTGATATCGGCGTCAAAACGCGCCGATATGTCGATACATGGGGATAAGCCCAAATTTGCTCTTTACAGGTTTCCGCTTTGCACCCACCATATGTAGTAAGGGCGGACGCAGGCAAACGCCGTTCCTTGTGGACTTACCCAAGCTTTGGTGGGTTGGACCCGTCAATAGCGAATGAGAACAGAGGCCGGGCATGTCGATCAGCGAACAATTCCTCAACACTGAGGATCTTCACCCTATTGATATCGTCGAAACTCTCGCCGAGCATCACGAATGGGATTTCGATCGGGTCACAGATGATCAGATTGCAATGGCCGTCGAGGGCCAGTGGCGCACCTATTCGATCACACTGGCGTGGTCGGCGCAGGATGAAACCTTGCGGCTGATCTGTACGTTCGAAATGGACCCGCCGGAAGAGAAATTCGCAGGCCTTTATGAAACGCTGAACTGCGCCAATGATATGGTCTGGTCCGGCGCTTTCACCTTTTGGGCGGAGCAAAGGTTGATGGTCTGGCGCTACGGGTTGGTTCTGGCGGGTGGCCAGATTGCCGGGCCCGAACAGATCGACCGGCTGATCACCCAAGCGGTGATGGCGTCTGAGCGCTTCTATCCGGCGTTTCAGCTGGTTTGCTGGGGGGATGATACGCCCGAACGCGCGATGGATGTCGCCATGGCCGAAGCCTACGGGCGCGCCTGAAGTTCAATCGGGGCTTTCCCTTCGCCCCGAAGCCGCTATTTTTGCGGCCATAATGGAGGGTTCTTGATGGATGTGAATATACTTGCCGCGCGCGGGTTGGTCTTGCTGGGCTGTGGCAAGATGGGTTCGGCCATGTTGGAAGGCTGGCTGAAGGGCGGGATTGATCCGCAATCCGTATGGGTGTTGGATCCGGCCCCGTCGGATTGGCTGAAGGCGCAAGGTGTTCGGCTGAACGCGGCATTGCCCGCAGATCCGGCCATCGTGCTTGTAGCCGTCAAGCCGCAGATGATGGCGGCGGCCTTGCCCGCGCTGGCGGCGATGGGCGGCGGTGAGACGCTGTTTTTGTCGATCGCAGCCGGAACCACGATTGCCCATTATGAGGCGGTGCTTGGCGCTGGCACGCCGATCATCCGCGCCATGCCCAACACCCCCGCCGCCATCGCGCGTGGCATTACCGCGATTATCGGCAACGCCCATGCGACCCCGGCGCATCTTGATCTGGCCGAAGGGCTTTTGTCGGCGGTGGGGCAGGTTGTGCGCCTTGCGGGCGAGGATCAGATGGATGCGGTCACGGCGGTTTCCGGCTCTGGCCCCGCCTATGTGTTTCACCTGATTGAAACCCTTGCGGCGGCGGGTGTGGCCGAAGGGCTGCCCGCGCCTTTGGCGATGCAGCTTGCCAAAGCCACCGTAGCCGGTGCCGGCGCGCTTGCCGAGGCGGCAAGCGATGACCCCGGGCAATTGCGCGTCAATGTCACGTCGCCGGGCGGGACCACGGCTGCTGCATTGGCGGTCTTGATGGATGAGGCTGCAGGGTTTCCGGCGCTTTTGAAAAGGGCTGTCCACGCCGCCGCAGAGCGGGGCAGGGAGCTTGGAAAATGACGATCAGCTTTGAGGACTTCTTGAAGGTTGACATTCGTGTCGGCCGGATCACCCGCGCCGAACCCTTCCCCGAGGCGCGCAAACCGGCGATCAAGCTGTGGATCGATTTCGGCGCAGAGCTGGGCGAAAAACGCTCATCCGCGCAGATCACGGCCCATTACCGCCCCGAAGACCTGATCGGGCGACAGGTCATGGCCGTGGTCAATTTCCCGCCGCGCCAGATCGGCCCGATGATGTCCGAGGTTTTGACCTTGGGGGTGCCAGATGACAAAGGCGAGGTCGTGTTGATTGGCCCCGATATTGACGTGCCCATCGGCGGGCGCTTGTTTTAACTATGCCCGGCTGGCAGGGCGTTCGCCCATCGCTTCACGCCAATGGCGACGGCAAAGCGACGCATAGGTTTCATTGCCGCCGATCTGCACCTGGGCGCCATCGCGCAGCGCCGCCCCATCCGGGCCACGCCTGACCACCATCGTGGCTTTCTTGCCGCAATGGCAGATGGTACGCACTTCGCGCATCTCATCGGCCAAGGCCAAAAGGGCGGCAGATCCGGGAAACAGCTCTCCGCGAAAATCGACGCGCAAGCCGTAACACATCACCGGCACGCCAAGATCATCCACTGCACGGGCCAGTTGCCAGACTTGGTCGCGGCTTAAAAATTGCGCCTCATCCAGAAATACGCAGGCCACGGGGCCTTGCCCTTGCCGGTCTGCAATCTTGGCAAACAGATCGGTTTCGGCATCGAAAATGTCGGCGTCCTGGCCGATGCCGATGCGGCTGGCGATCCGGCCAGCACCAGAACGCTGATCCACGCGGGCGGTCAGAAGATACGTCTCCATCCCGCCTTCGCGGTAATTATGCGAGGCTTGCAGCAGCATTGTCGACTTGCCTGCATTCATCGTCGAATAGTTGAAATAAAGCTTCGCCATAAGCCCTGTTAACCCAGGCCAGCCTGTAGGTTCAACCCGCAGGCTTTGATGGTACGGGGGGTCAGCCCTGAAAAAAAAGCCGATCTTTCCCACAGTGTTCCGTGAACAGGAAAGACCGGCAATACTCATCCCCAATGCCACCGCTCACGGGTCCGCCCCATAGCTGGGCCGGGCGTTTAACGCACCTCTTCCGAAGCGTGGCATTTACACTAGTGAAAACAAGAACCGGTACCGGCCACTCGTACTTGTCCCAATACACGGGAACGCTTTTACAAATGACAAAGCTGAAGGTTCCGATTAATGGGAAAGGCAGTAATGATTTCCCCGCAACGTGTAGGCGGCGATAACTTTGGAGTGAGAACGGGTGGAAAAACCGGCAGGTAACTATCTCAAGCGCCATAGCGAAGCTTTGGTCAAAGACGTTGGCATAGAAACGGCAGCACGGCTTTGCGGAAAGTCCAAAGCCACGCTGGGACGCTATTATTCCGATGACCCAGACCATGCGGACCGGTTCATGCCGATTGATGTGGTGGCAGCCTTAGAAAAAGAGGCAAAGTTTCCGCATGTAACAGCAGCACTTGCCGATCTGAGTGGCATTACGCTGTCTTACGACCAAGAAAGGCGCAATGCCAACAAGGGCGGGGTGAATTCCGATGTCGTCGCCCTAAGCCAACGCTTCGCGATGTTGATGGCCGAATACAACACGTCAATCGAGGACGGCAAAATCACCATCAACGAATCAAAGCGGCTGTTGGCCGAGACATTGGCCATTCAGCACGTGCTTTTGGATATCAAGCTGCACTTGGAAGAAGAGGCGAGCTGATCAGCCCGCCTCTTTTCATGTCGTCGCGTTTGGCCCGGGTTTCAGGCGGCACGGCTACCCTTTGAGGGGCGCGATGATGTTCTGCGGGCACCGCCTTGGGTGTTGGCCGCAGGCTTTTGACCCTGGCCCTGACCCTGACTCTGACTCTGGCGCTGACCGGGCTTTTGCCCGAATTTCTGACCTGGTTTGCCGCCGGCCTTTTGCCCCGGACGGCCACTGCCGCGCGCAGGCTTCGGCGTATGGCCAACCCAGGCCACACCACCGATAACAGGTATCGCGGTTTTCATGGTCTTTTCGACGGCGCGCAATTCGTCCATCTCATC
>JBAUHP010000319.1:0-12946 GCA_049680345.1 Albidovulum sp.
TCCAGCATGGCGCCGATTTCAAGCACTGTGGGCAGCTTGTGGCCAAGTTTGCGTTCACGCGCAACTTCGTGGATCAGACGCCTGCGCGCCTCTTGAAACTCTTCGAATTCGGCGACGAAGGGGAACATCACGGTCAGCGGTCCGCCGCGTGCCGCGCGGATCAGGGCTTGCAGCTGCATGCGCATGACGCCGGGCTTGTCCAGACCGACGCGGATCGCCCGCCAACCCATTGCGGGGTTCGGCTCTTCCACCCGTTTCATATAGGGCAAGACCTTGTCCGAGCCGATATCAAGCGTGCGAAACACCACGCGTTTGCCTTGGGCGGCCTCGATCACCCGGTCATAGAGTGCTGCAAGTTCGCCCCGTTTGGGCACATGGTTGCGCAGCAAGAACTGCAATTCGGTGCGAAACAACCCCACACCTTCCGCGCCCGATCCTTCAAGTGAGGGCAGGTCGGCCATCAGGCCCGCATTCATATGCAGCCCGATCACCGTGCCGCATTTCGAGATGGCGGGCAGGTCGCGCAGGCTTGCATAGCGATCCTGGGCTGCGGCCTGCATGGCGATTTTTTCGCCAAAGGCGCGGGCCACGGATTCTTCTGGGCGCAGGTGCACAATGCCCTGGTCGCCATCGACAAGAATCTGGTCGCCGTTCAGCGCCTCGGTGGTGATCCTTTCGGCATGGATCACCAAAGGGATCGCCAGCGCGCGTGCGACAACCGCCGCATGGCTGCCGACCGAGCCTTCCTCCAACACCACGCCGCGCAGTTTGCGGCCGTAATCCAACAGTTCCGCAGGCCCGATATTGCGGGCGACAAGGATCGGATTGCTTGGCATCTCAGCCCCGGTATCGACGCCCTGGCCGGTCAAGATCCGCAGCAATCGGTTCGAGAGATCATCAAGATCATGCAAGCGGTCGCGCAAATAGGGGTCTGGCACCGACTCGAGCCGCGCCCTTGCGGCGGATTGTTCTTTTTCGGTGGCCGCTTCGGCGGAAAGACCGCGGGCGATATCTTCTTCCATGCGCCGCATCCAGCCGCGCGAATGGGCGAACATGCGGTAGGCTTCAAGGATCTGGCTTTGTTCTTGATCAATGCCATCCGCGGTGGACAGCATGCTATCGACCGACAAGCGCAGCTCTTCCACCGCTTCTTTCAGGCGCGCCAGTTCCGTGGCCGGATCATCGCCCACCGGATTGGTGACAACCACGCGCGGCTCGTGCAGCCAGACCCGGCCCTCTGCCGCGCCTTCTTGCCCGGTGCCGCCACGAAAGAGGACGGCATGTTTATGCGGGGCCGCCAGCGCCTCGCCTTCGCCGATGAAAGCGCCAAGTTCGGTCATCTCGGCCACGACCATGGCCACGACCTCTAGCGCATAGACCTCATCATCGGAATATTGCCGCGCATCTTTCGATTGCACCACCAGCACGCCGACCTTTTCGCCAAGCCGCTGGATCGGCACACCGAGGAACGAGGAATAAAGCTCCTCTCCGGTTTCGGGCATATAGCGAAAGCCTTTGTGGCTGGGCGCGTCGGGGGTGTTGATCGGGGTCGAGGTTTTGGCAACGCGGCCAACAAGGCCTTCGCCCATCTTCATCCGGGTCTGGTGAATGGCTTCCTTGTTCAGCCCCTTGCTGGCGCAAAGCTCCAAGGTCTCATCATCGCGAAACAGATAGATCGAACAGACCTCAGTGCGCATTGAAGAGGCGATAAGCTCAACAATACGGTCGAGGCGTTCTTGGCCTTCGCCTGCTTCGGCCAAGGTATCGCGCAAGCGCCGCAGCAACTTGCGGCTTTGACTTTCGGTCCGGTCTGTCATGCCACCTGTTTCGGCCTGATTGCAGGCGTTTTATGCTTCATCTCTATCATGGAGCGTCTTGGCGGCCAGTGCCACAGGTTTTAAGCGGATCGCCGAGGAAATCGTGATCTTGCACCCGGCACTGGTTGGCGGTTTGGCCCTATGGCCATTGGGGCTGCTTGCGGAATGTGTATGGTTTGACGGGCGGTCAGGCGGTTTTTTCCAGCTCAAACGCATCATGCAAGGCTTGCACGGCCAGTTCGACATATTTGCGGTCGATCAGCACCGAAATCTTGATCTCGGAGGTGCCGATGACCTTGATATTGACGTTTTCGGCCGAAAGGGCTGCGAACATCTTGGCGGCGACACCGGCATGAGAGCGCATGCCGATGCCCACGACCGAAACCTTGGCGACATCGGTATCGACGATGAGATCATCATAGTTGATCGTGCCTGCGGCGCGCGCGTCTTCCATTGCCTTCTTCGCCCGCGCGACCTGATTGGTCGGGCATGAAAAGGTCATGTCGGTGACGGCGGTGGTATGGCCCTCATAATCTTTCTCAGAGATGTTTTGCACGATCATATCGACATTGACCCCGGCCTCGGCCAGCGGGCCAAAGATTGCCGCCGCGATGCCGGGGCGGTCTTCGACGGTGACCAGGGTGATCTTGGCTTCGTCGCGGGAAAAGGCGATGCCTGAGACGACTTTCGATTCCATGATTTCCTCCTCGGTGCAGACCAGGGTGCCGGATGTTTCATCCGTGTCTTCAAAGCTGGACAGGACCCGCAAGCGCACCTTGTAGCGCATCGCCAGCTCGACCGAGCGGGTTTGCAAAACCTTGGCGCCAAGGGACGCAAGTTCAAGCATTTCCTCAAAGGCGATACGGTCAAGTTTGCGGGCCTTGGCGGTGATGCGTGGGTCGGTGGTATAGACGCCGTCCACATCGGTATAGATATCGCAGCGCTCGGCCCCGAAGGCGGCGGCGAAAGCCACGGCGGTGGTATCCGATCCGCCACGGCCCAAGGTGGTCACCCGGCCCTCGGGGCTGACGCCCTGAAAACCGGCGACCACGGCCACTTTGAAGCCCTCGGCGAATTTCGCATCGATATTGTCGCGCGGGATGTCGATGAAGCGGGCGGCCGAATGCGCCGAGGTGGTCTGGATCGGCACTTGCCAGCCTTGCCAGCTGCGCGCCGGCACGTCCATTTCTTGCAATGTCAGCGCCATAAGACCGGCGGTCACATTCTCACCACTGGCGACCACAGCATCATATTCGCGGGCATCGAACAGCGGCGAGGTTTCTTCAACCCAACCGACGAGTCGATTGGTCTGCCCCGACATGGCAGAGACAATGACGATCACGTCATAGCCGCGCGCGACTTCGCGTTTGACCTTCTCGGCCGCGTTTTTGATGCGGTCAAGGTCGGCCACCGAAGTGCCGCCGAATTTCATCACGAGAAGCGGCATTCCGGCCCTCCTGTCGCACGTCCGGGTCTAATCGCGGGCTTCTTATGCGGCGGGGGCGGCAAGGGCAAGGGGCGTTGGCGTCAGGCCAGCGGTGGTATGTCGCTGGTCAGGCTGCAATATTGCACAAGCCAGCCGCCGACTGGTTGGCGTTGGAGGGTGCATAGTGTTTTGCCGTCGAAGGCCGGGTCGCCTTCGCTGTAGGCCACGAAACACCAAGCCTGATCGCCTGCGGCACCGGCATCGAGCACCGTCAGGGTTTTTTCGCCGGGGCCATCCGCCATCCAATCGCGGTGCAATGCCTCAATCGCCGCGCGGCCATGGGCGGCGGGGGCGTAGGGCGACAGCAAGACGGCATCCTCGGTGAAAAGGGCGGCACAGCTTTTGGCATCGGCGGTGCGGTAGCTGCGGGCCATGCGATCGAAAAGATCTTGCGCTTCGGATTTTATCGTCATCAGGGGTCCAGGTTAAGGTGGTTGCACGCCGTGCGCGGTGCATCACAGGGGCTTGTCTAACGCGTCAGAAATCCAGCGGCGCGCCGGTGTAATCTTCAAAAACCCCGGTGGTTGCGGGGCTGAGGGTATCGAAGCGTGCAATCAGGCCATCGGCCGAGGTGGCGCTGTCGATCTGGGCCTGTGGGCCGCCCATATCGGTCTGCACCCAGCCGGGGTGATAAATGCCCACAGCGATGCCATCGGGGGCCAGATCGGTGGCAAGGTTGCGGCCCAGGTTGATCGCGGCGGCCTTGGAGGCGCGGTAGATGTAGCTGCCGCCCGGCGCGCGTTTGCTGGACCCCATTTGCGAGGCGATAATGGCGATTTTGGGGGAGGCGGCGCGGTGCAGGGCGGGCAAAAAGGCCTCAACCGTCAAGAACACGCCCATGACATTGACGGCGAAGCCTTTGGCCCATTGATCGGGGGCATAGGCGTGGGGCCCGCCGGATTTGTCGGGGTAGACGCCTGCATTGCAGACCAGCAGATCAAGGGGTTTATCGCCGTAATCACGGGCCGCTGCGGTGATGGATGCGGCATCGCTGACATCCATGGTCAGCCAGCCGGGGCCGGATTGGGCGTGGCGTGCGGTGCCGGTTGCGCGGTGGCCACGTGCAAGATAGCTGGCGCGCAGAGTGGCACCGATACCGCGATTGGCGCCTGTGATCAAAATCTCCATCGCTTGGCCTTTCGCATATTGGCGACTATCGCAGGTGTTCTAATTCACCTTGCGGCTGGGCATGAAGGGCAGGGGCGCAACGGGGACGCCCTCTTCGATCAAAAGGCGGGCCTCTTCGGGTTTTGCTTCGCCGTAGATCGCGCGTTCGGGGGCGCTGCCGTCATGCATGGCGCGGGCTTCGGAGGCGAAATTCATGCCGACATATTCGGAATTCTTTTCAACCTCCTGGCGCAGTTTCATCAAGGCGGCTTCGGCCGCAGAGGCGGGGTTTGAAAGCGCGCGATTTGGGGTTTTTGCATCAGCGGTATTGGCATCCGCGCCTTTGGCCATGGGCGTGGCCGCCTTGCGGGCCGGGCGAACGGCGGGCGCCATCAGCATTTTTTCAACCTTGGAGGATCCGCAAAAGGCGCAGGCCAGCAGTCCGGCACTTTGCAACTTGGCAAAGGCTTCGGCCGAGGGGAACCAGCTTTCAGACTGGTGTTTTTGGTCACAACTCAGGGCGTAGCGGATCATTTGCGATATTTCCCGTACTTGCCCTTTGACAAATGGCGATTTTTGCGCCGGTTTCAAGCTTTTTCGATTGCGCGCCGGGCAAGCAGGGGGTGCAAGATGCCGGTTTCAACCCTCGGGGGTGAAGGATTCCAGGAGGCGCTGAAGCTCTGGCTCTGCCACCGCTTTTGCGGCTTCGCGCGGCGTGAACCAGGCGCGGGTTCTTTCGTCCTTTTCAGGGAAATCATCATCCATATGCGTGGTCTTGATGGCATGGACCGCAACGCAGCATGGAATGGCACTACCGGGTGAAAGCACCTTGTCATAGTCAAAGACGCCGACGCAGCCCTTCATCAGCTTGCCCTTGACGCCCGCCTCTTCATAGGCTTCGCGCATTGCGGTTTCGCCGCCGGGTTCATTCTTTTTGGGCCAGCCTTTGGGCAGCACCCAACGGCCAGTGTCACGGCTGGTGATCAGTAATATTTCGCATTGGCCCGTGGTCGTGGGGCGGTAACATAATGCGGCGTGCTGCGTCGCGGCTTCGGACGCCATCAGTTTTTTATATTTTTTCAAATCGTTGCCGGGGTTTATTGCCCTGGTCCTCTGCCTCTTTGGTCGTGATCTATATTGTAACGGATTTGTAACAAAGTCTACGGGGTCCAGGTTAATAAACTATTGAATTGTTGTAAATTTCGGGTGAAATCGGCGTTTTTCGGTGTCAGCCCGCTAGTTCTGGCCGTTTGGCGGCCCGGGCGAGGGCCGCGTAAAAGGCCACAAGACCGCCGCGATCGGACAAGGCGGCAAGTGCCGATACCGCCGCTTGCGCGATCTCATTCTGGCGGTGGCTGTCGCCTGCAAGGGCGGTGAGGGTGCTGGCAAGGGTTGGCGCGTCCTTGACCGCAAGCGCGCCATTTCCTGCTGTCAGGGCCGCATAGGCAGGCACGAAATTCGCCAGATACGGCCCGTGAAGTATGGCCGAGCCGTGGGAGGTGGGTTCAAACGGCGTATGGCCGCCGTGATCTGTCAGCGAGCCCCCGACGAAGGTCATACCGGCGGCGCGGTACCAATGATCCATCTCGCCCATCGTATCGGCAAGGTAGACAAGGGTGTCGGGCTGCGCGGGCTGGTGGCGCGAACGGGTGGCGTGGGTCAGGCCACGGGCGCGAATCTCAGCCTCAATCGCATCGCGCCGGCGGGGGTGGCGCGGGGCGAGGATCAGCCGCAGGTCGGGGGCCTTGCGCTGTGCTGCTGCGAAGGCGTCAAGCACCTGCACCTCTTCGCCGTCATGAGTGGAGGCAGCCAGAAGGGTAAAGGCGCGCGCGAAGGGCAGATCGGGGGCGTTTTCGCGGTTGTCGGCGGGGGGCGCGCCGGGGCGCGCGGATTTGAGGCTGACGACCGGGCCGATTTGCGCAGCTGTAAGGCCAAGGGCGCGAAAGCGCGCCTCTGAAGCCGCATCTTGGGCGGATAGAAAGCACAAAGCGCGGGTCAAAGTGCGGGAAAGACCCGGAATATGCGCCCAAGGGCGCGTGCTTTTGGCCGAGATCCGCGCGCCGATCATCAAGGTGGGAATGGCGCGTTTGGCGCAAAGCGCAAGGCGGTTTGGCCAAAGCTCACTTTCCACAAGGATCATGGCGCGGGGCTGCCAGCGGTTCAAGAAGCGCGCAAGCACAAGTTGGTGGTCAAGCGGGGCCATGGCGACCGAAAGCCGGGGCAGGCCCCATCCAATCGCCAGATCGCGGCCGGTCTGGGTGTTGGTGGTAACGAGGATCTGCAAGCTTGGGCTGCGGTCAAGCAGGCTTTGCAAGACATCGCGGGCCGAGGTCAGCTCGCCGTTTGACGCCCCGTGAAGCCACAGCAAGGCGGCATCGGTGCGCGGCGTCGAGCCGCCGCCCAAACGCTCGGTCAGGGAGCGCAGGCTTTCGCGCCCGCGCACACAGCGAAGCCCCAGCCGCAACAGCAACACCGGGAAAGCGAGCGAAAAGAGAAGGCGGTAAAAGATCACGAAAACTCGCATGGCTGGAACGGACGGCCTGTCGCGGAATGTGCGGTGGCCGTGGGGGGAAGGTCAAGCCGGCTGGCATGCCGGAAGTCGTGGCTTGAACTGTTACATAACTGGGTCATTGTAGATGGTTAATAGCAAGGAGATTCGGATCATGACAGACGCCTTCGCCGCACCGGGCCGTTTCTTTCGCGGCAACCTTCATACCCATTCGACACGCTCTGACGGGGTGCTGGAACCAGCAGAGGTTTGCCGCCGCTACCGCGATGAAGGATATGACTTTTTGGCGCTGACCGATCACTTCATTGGCAGTTACGACTACCCGATGGTGGATACGCGCGATTTTCGCCGCGGCGATTTCACCACGATCATTGGCGCCGAGCTGCATAGTGGTGCGATGCAAAACGGCGAGTTGTGGCATATTCTGGCCGTAGGTTTGCCGTTTGACTTCGCGCCGCCAAATGCGCCGGGGTTCTCTGTGGTCGCCGGGCAGGAATCCGGGGCGGAGCTTGCGCAGCGGGCGCGGGATGCGGGGGCCTTCGTGGCCGTAGCGCATCCGCAATGGTCAGGCATGACGCTGGCCGATGCACGCACCATCAAGGCCGCCCATGCGGTTGAGATCTATAACCACGGCTGCTGGGCGGGATGCGACAGGCCCGACGGCTTTGCCATCAATGATCTTCTGATAAGCGAGGGGCAAAAGCTGTCGGCCGTGGCCACCGATGACGCGCATTTCTCGGAACCGGATCATTTTGGCGGCTGGGTCATGGTCAAGGCCGAGGAGAATGACCCCGATGCTTTGTTGGCGGCCCTGAAGGCGGGGCTGCATTATTCCAGCCAGGGGCCGGAGATCGGGCGGATCGAGATTACCGAAAAGACCATTGATGTCGAATGTTCGGCGGCGGTTTCGGTGATTGTGCAAGGCTACGGTGCGGCGGCAAGGGCGGTCCACGGCCTGTCGATGACCCGCGCCAGCGTCAGCCGCGAGCGCTTCGAGAAATCGCCGTGGATCCGGGTGACTGTGGTGGACCGTGCAGGCAAGCGGGCCTGGTCGAACCCCTATTGGCTTTGAGGCAAATGCCCATGTTGAAGGTCAGATAACCTTGCCCTTCGCGTCAAAAAACCGACCCAAACATCAAGAACCGGACCTTGGCGCAAGATGCAGCGGAGGTCCGGTTTGAGCTGATTATTTTGAAAAATAACGTGTTGCAGCGCAGAATTTTTTGCCTTTCTTGGCGCGCGAACGCCTTTCTTTATGGTGCCACCCGTCGTGATACAGGTGCAAGAAAGATCTTCGCTAACTTGCGGACGTTGCTGCGAGGAGGCGTTCGTCATTTGTGTCAATCGGCATTCAATCGTGGCCCCCTTGATGCTGGGCATGCCCGGCGCTGCGTAGTCCTCATTGAACGGAGCTGCGGCGGGCCTGCGGTGTTTCGGCGTGGCGTTTTGGGCGGTTTTTGAAGCGCCATCTTTCGTTGCCGGTCTCGACGACCTCGCAGTGATGGGTGAGCCGGCCGAGCCGTGCGGTGGTCATCTTTGGATCGCCGGATGCCAGGTTTGCGGGCCGGAACAGGTCTCTAGTGCAGGCCGCCAGATCGACCGGGTAATGGCCGCACATCTGCTGGAACCGCCGATCACAGGGGCGATCCGGTCTTTGAAGATGGCTGTCGGCCTTCGGTCACCGCCGCAGGACTGCATCTTCCTATACCTCAACGGCCTTTATAACCCGCGCCGTCGCCATTCAGCATTGGGAGGAAAAGCGCCTTGGCCTTCGAGCGCCAAGTGGCCCAAACGCGCAATCGGAGCGGTACAAACACGCGACAGGTTCAATGGTCTCGTGTTTTCGGGTTTGGGTCAGTCGGGCGCGCATCCGCCCGGTGGCGGTGCAGGTGCAATATTCTGGTTCACACAAAACATGTTGCCCGGGTCGTACTGGTGTTTGACCGCTTGAAGGCGGCCCATGTTCTGCTGGTAAGCGTCCCGCGCCCCATCACCTTCCGCGATGAAGTTGACATAAGAGCCGGGTGCCGCATGTGTCGCGATCCGGTCGGATGCCTGTTTCAGCCAAGCGATCATCCGCGCGTCGTTGCCTGGATCGCGCCAGCGCACACCGGGGGTGGATATGAAAGTCACGTGCCGGTGCGGAAAGGCCGTCGCCTCGGGGGGGACGTCCTTGATCGCCCCGCCGAGTTGGCAGATGAGAAGTTCCGATTCAGGCGTTGGCAACTCCGGTGCGAGCGCAACAAGATCGGCAATGAGTGCCTGAGTGAGGTCCAGGTGATTGTGGGTGCGCCAATAGTTGCGCGCGCCAAAGGCGTAAACCTCGTCCAGGAAACTCTGCGCTTCCATAAAGGAGCGGGCCTGCAAAGCGCAGCCAATCGGCTTTGCGTCACCATAGAGCGGCGTCAGATCCGCCAGCGCCTGCTCCGGTTTCCCGGCATGAAATTGCATCAATGTCAGGACCTTTTGCCCATGCCACTTCTCCGGCAGGATCGGCAAGGCGGGTGCAGTCATCAAATTCGCCCAGACGCAGGCATCGCGCGACAAGTTCGGCGACTGGGCGGCGTAGGCCGTCAACACCGCTTCCGCGTCCTCAAGCGCGAAGAAACTCGGCCCGAATGAAACATCCGGCCCAACGGGATGGGCGTGAAACTCGAATTCAGTCACGACGCCAAAGTTGCCGCCCCCGCCTCGCAAGGCCCAGTAGAGATCGGGATGCTGTTTTTCAGAGGCGCGGACACAGTTTCCGTCGGCCAGCACGATCTGTGCGGAGAGAAGATTATCAATACTCAACCCGTGTCGGCGCGCCAGCCAGCCGATGCCACCACCCAGTGTCAGGCCCCCAACGCCGGTCGATGACACAACGCCCCCGGCGACAGCCAGGCCATGTGGCTGAGTTGCGGCGTCAATGTCGGCAAAGGTCGCGCCGCTTGCGACCCGGACAAGGCGAGCCTCGGCATCGACGGTAACCTCGCGCATTTCTGACAGGTCAAGCATGATCACATTGTCTGCAATAGCGGTTCCAGAAATGTTGTGGCCGCCACCCCTAACGGAAACGGCAGTACCTGAATGCCGGACATGCTTGATGACGTTCCGGACGTCGACGCAGGTCCGACAGACACAGATCAGAGAGGGGCGACGATCGACCGTGCCGTTCCAGACCGATCTGCGCGCGTCGTACTCTGGATGCTGTTCCGACACCGCGCTGTCGCCAAGAAGAGCGCAAAGGTCATTGTGGTTTTTTGGGGCCATGAGTGCCACTCCACCGCATTGCTTTGGTATTCATGATCGCAACTCGGGTCGCGATTAAAACTAAGGAATCTGCAGCACTCCAGATTCTGTAGTTGAATGAGGTCAAGGATTGCCTGATTTTCGTGGTAGTCAGTTTATCACAGGGGGATCCCATGCCCTACAAAGGATACGGTCAGTATTGCCCTTTTGCCCTTGCCGCAGAGCTGCTTTGTGAACGTTGGACCTTGCTTGTCATCAGTCGGATCATTGATGGATGCTCTCGCTTCAACGAAATCCACCGTGGCGTTCCAAAGATTTCGGCAACACTGCTCAGCCAGCGCCTAAAGCAACTGGAACATACGGGGCTGATTACACGCCAACCCCTCGCAAATGAACGCGGGTACTCTTATGAATTGACCGATGCAGGGCGCGACCTGGATCCGATCATCATGAGCCTTGCCGTGTGGGGTCAGAAATGGTCCCGCGATATGGAGCATGAGGATCTCGACCCGGCCTTTCTGGCTTGGAGCATGCACACAAGACTGAACATCGCGGCCATGCCGGAACAGAGAACCGTCATGGAATTTGCGTTGAGCGGTTATCAGAAAAGCATCTTTCGCTTCTGGCTTGTGGTGGAACACGGGCAGGCTGATATGTGCTTGAAGTATCCGGGGTATGAGTCAGACATCGTGGTAAGTGCCGACATTCGCCGGTTTATCGAAACCTGGCGAGGCTTTCGCGATCTGCACCAAGAGATCTCCTCGGGTCATGTTCGTCTTGCCGGCCCCCGGTCCATCAAAGAGGCGTTTCCGAATTGGCTCTTGCTAAGTGCACTTTCTCCTTTTCCTCGCAAGGTGGGTCGAGAAGCTCGTATAGGGGAAAGGACTTCGGTTGAGCCTGTCTGACCGGCGGGCACCACGCGCAACACGTTTCCAACGGCCCCAAGCTGCCGTTGACCAATTGGTCAAGATGCTTCAGTGGCAGCCCGCATTGCCGACATACGCCGCACGAGCAAGACCCAGATCAGGTCGAATTCATAGCTAGCGGGAAGAAACTGCCGTTAAGGTTCTCGATGGTGATGACCGCTTCGTCCCGGGTTCATTGCACGATCCTCTCACGGTACAAAAATGGCGAGGCAGGTTTTTGAGCCTCCCCAAGCGTTTCTGTGTGAGAGGTACGAACGTATCACGCCATCTCAATATCGGTTTGGACGGCATGCGCGCTGCCGCGCAACTGGAAAATAATAGCAACAACTTCAAATTCCGTCGCGCAATCTTCCGTGTCGATTCGCGAAAGTTTTGGGTCAATGGAGATGTCGTGGGCCATGCATGCTTCCAAATTTGGGTTGAGCCATATGCCCACTTCAATGGTGTTTGGCATAGGCATCAGCACTATGACAAATCGTGACTTCAGAGCTTTCATGTTTCTGGACCTTTCCTTTTTCTGACAGGCTCTTGCCTGCAATGAAAAGGTCGCAAATCAGCTGTTCCGCGTCCCGGCATCGAAAGTTCCAACGAACCGCAGGATGTTTGAATCGACGGTTCTGATGTTCGAACACTGCTGTGGTTGCCAGATTGTCCCTGCAACATGATGGAAATCGAGCACCATTTTTTCGTGGAAGTTGAATGGGCAGATGCTGACGATCCTGGCCGATTGGTCGATGTCGATCGGAACCGTCTGATCACGGCATGCGAAGAATGGCAGCGAAGACGAGAACGTGCTGATGAATGCCGTTGAACAAAACGCAAAGAAAATCGGCGCGAAGCTTACCCTGCGCTTACCCATGGATGGGGGAACCGACGGGAAATTCATATAGGTCATTGATTTTTATGGTGCCCCCACACGGACTCGAACCGCGGACCCTCTGATTACAAATCAGATGCTCTACCAGCTGAGCTATAGGGGCATTGGCAGCCAAATAATCGGTTGTCTCTGGGCGTGCAAGGGAATTTGTTATCACTCCTCCGCGTCAAGTGCTGTGGCCTGCGCGATTGGCTCGGGCAAGGAAAGCGACGGCCACAAGACCAACTGCAATGACAAGAATTGCGGCCGGGGAGGCCTCGCTCAGATTCTCGAGGCTGGCCTTTTCGTGAACCCGCGTGGCCAGCGTGTCGAAATTGAACGGGCGCAGCAGCAAGGTGGCCGGCAGCTCTTTCACACAATCCACGAAGACCAGCAAAAGTGCGGTCCCGATCGATCCGCGCATCAACGGCAGATAGACGTCGCGCAGAGCCCCGGCGCGGCTGCGCCCAAGCGACCGCGCCGCCATCGGCAATGACGGTGAGATGCGCCCGAATGCAGTATCCGCCGCGCCCTGCGCCAGCGCGAAAAACCGCACCGAATAGGCCAAGACGATGGCCGCTGCCGAACCGGTGATAAGCAGTCCCGGATCATGGCCGGTCAGATAGACCGTCAAATCGGCCAGATGATGATCGAAGGCCGCCACCGGCACCAAAATCCCCACCGCCAGAACTGCGCCCGGTGCTGCATAGCCAATGGTGGTGACGGGCAGCAACAGCCGCGGCAAGGTGGCCCCGGCAAGGCGCATGCCGTAAACCATCGCCACCGCCCCCGCCACCGTAAGCACTGCGGCACTTCCGCCCGTGATCAGCGTGTTGGCAAAGGCCTGCGCCAGACCTTTTGATATCCATGCCTCGGGGCTTGAAATTGCCTGCGCGCCAATCACCAGCAGCGGCAAGACAAAGCCGATCACAAAGGGAAGCAGGCAAAGACCCATTGCCACCAGACCCGCGAACCGTGGCAGCGCAACTCTTGCGATGGGGCGGCTGTGACGGG